>NZ_JAIFKJ010000196.1 GCF_019695415.1 Thiohalocapsa sp. | reverse complement strand
TTTCTGTGGAGCAGTGGCGCCGCACCTCCGTGACCCGAAGACGCTGGCGCGTCGGGGCTAAACTCATCGCTGGCTGGTTTGGTGTGTTTCATGCGAACAACCTGCCGATGCGTTTGCTCTTCCTCGAACCTCGCCCGTCGAAGCTCGCGACTCTCCGCTATACCCGCATCGGTGCGATGGGCTCCGCCGGTCGCCCGGTCAGGTCTCCGTGCCGGGCACTGCGTCAGCCGGCTCTTGGTCGTGGCCGGCAGCGGCATCGCGCTCCAGGCGCATGCCGACGGCAAGGTCGACGACATAGAGCAGCATGGTCAGCGCTGGCGCCAGCAGCTGGCCCTTCAGCAACTGGTGGATGGACAGCGCGGTCATGATCAGGAAGATGATGATGCGCATGTCGTTCACCGACACGTGGAAGAGATGGCGCTCGGCGTGCTCGGGATGAAGCTCGCTGTCGTCGATGCGCAACAGGCCGCTGCGTGTCAGCGCGGCGTCCAACGCAGCTTCGCGGGCCGGATCGAACCACAACAGGACGCTGCCGGTAGCGGGGTTGATGGTGACATCGTCAATCTCGGGCTGCGTGTGCAGGGACTCGTAGAGCTCGAGAAAGAAGGGCAGATCGTGGCGGCGCTGGGGCAGGCGCAGGCGCAGGCGGCCGGTGCTGCGGTGGGCGACGCGTGCGGTGTTCGGGTGCACTAGGCTGGGGTGGATAGGCTGTGCGCGGCTGGCATCGTCAGGCATCCTGGTCCGACCCTTGCTCGCTGTCCTTGCGCATGGCCGACAAGGCCGCTTCACGCTCTTCGCGCAACTCGTCCCGGACCTCGGCCACCAGGTCTTCCATCATCTCGCCGACCTCGGCGGCAGCCTCTTTCCCCTTCTCCAGCGCCAACAGTCCGGCCTTGACTACGGAGCGGGCGGCCGGGCGCACATAGGGGGCGAGAAAGGTCACCGCCACCGGCACGAGCACGGCGACACCGATGCCGATGGCCGTGTTGCGCACGGTCTTGCTCTTGGCGAGGTTGGTCAGCTGCGGCATGTCCGGGGCTCCACTGAGTACGACGCGTGCGCCCGGACCGACCGGATGGGCCGGGCGTCGGCGCGCAGTCTAACGCAAAGCCGGTGCTCCGGTTGCCATCGCGCGCTTGGCTGGGAAGCGCCGATGAACCGGCGCTTCCCTAGCCGCCAGCGCGGCTGCGGAAACGCCGGGCCAGCCAATAGTCGATGCTGAGGTAGCGGCCGGCGCCGATGAAAAAGAGCACGAGCAGCATGACGAAGTAGGTGGCGGCGAACTCGATGCCGTTGTTGAGCACGACGAAGTTACCGGCCTCTGTGAGCCAGTCGTAGTTGCCGTGCTCGCGCAGGATGTCCTTGGCGGCGGACAGGCGCTCACCGGCGGGACCGGCGTTCTCGATCTGAAAAACGCCGAGCAGGGGCGACGCGAAGGCGGAGCCCGGGTCCGCAATGGCCTGCCAGCCGTTTTGGCTGTGCACGGTGAGCATCGCCACCAGCATGGTCGCCATAAGCGGGATGCTGATCCAGCGCACAGCGAAGCCGAGCGGCAGAAAGATTGCGCCCAGCACCTCGGTGCCGGTGGCTAGCACTGCCATCAGCGTGGGGAGGGGCAGTCCCAGGCCCCAATCCGGGTTGCCGAACCACGCCACGGTGTTGTCGAAACCGACGACTTTGTTTGTGCCGGCCACCCAGAAAACGGGTGCGAGATAGAGCCGGAGCGCCAGCGGGCCGAGGAAATCGACGGTGCGTGTGGCGTCCAGCCAGTCTTGGAGCTTATTCAACAGCTTGATCACCCGGTCTCTCCTGGTTTTGGGTTGGTCTGCAAGAGGCTTGCCTGCAGAGACCGGGCGGGCGGCGGTTTCTTGTCGGGTGCGGCGATGTCGCCGCGAGCGGCTGCATAGGCCCGGGGGTTGGGCAGCCTCGACAACCGGTGCGAATAGGTGGTTGATCGGTCCCGGTCGACACGGCGGGGGCAAGGACGGCAATTGCATATACCGTCCCCGAATCTGTGTCCCGGAATCTTCGTGCCCGGCAACTTAGGGACCGGGGGGAAGATCGGAACTCGGGAGTGCTTGCGGCTTCGACTGCTCGATGCAGGACAGCCGCTGGGTCAGCGGCTGTTGACGTGCGTTTTGCGTCGGGCTGCGCTTGGGCGGTTTCAGCCTGCGCAAGCGCCTGATGCTGCGGGAGCCTCGGACCAGCGGGTGCCGAGGATCACGTCCCGCTTGCGCAGGTCGGTGAGCATGCGCGCGCCTGCGGCGACCACCTTGTCTGGCGCCGGATGGCTCAGCTCCTCGGCGATGGCTTGCATGGCCTCCCGGCCGGTGCGTGGGATGTCCCCTTGGAGCAGTGTGAGCAGGCGCTGGGTGACGGCGTTGATTTCCAGAAACTCGATATGATCGGCTCGGTTGCGATACACCACCAGGTGCGTGGGTGCGTCGCCGGGGGTGTCCGGCTGGAAGTCCGGGCCGATCCGATGCACCGGAAAGCGGTAGCTCAGGTTCCATGCCAGCGGCGAGATCACGGGGATCTCTTCCATCAGATCGCCGTTGGGGTTGGCATGGGTCGGGTCGGGCTCGTCGTCACTGACGCTCAGGGCCAGCTCAACCCACTCGTAATGGGCCAGCTCCAGCAGAAAGGGCGGATCGTCTGTGGTCTGCTGTGCCCGGGTGGTGCCAAGGTAGTCTAGGAATTCCTGGGAGATCTCCAGGAACAGGGGCGTCGCCGCGCGGTGCTGCACCATGAAGTCCCGGATCAAGCCGCGCCAGTGATCATCCGGCAGCATGCGGCGCAGCACCGGGAAGGCCGAAGCCAATAAGCCTGCGATATTGTTGAAGACGAGGTCCCGATAGATGGCCATGCGCCGGTCTTCTACGTCCGCCGGGCAGGCGCGGTGCTCGGGGTCGCGGATGTGGGCCGCGAACGCGCGCTGAACGGCGCTGAAGTCTTCCACCGGCGCTTGCGTGGCCGCCGGCTCAGGCATGTGCCACCTCCAGGTCGGCTGCGGGCTGATGGCGCGCCTGAATGGCGGCGATTTTGGCCACCTCCGCGTTCAGCTGATCCAGGGGCGGGATGTTGAAATCCCGCTCTAGCAGCGTCGGGAAGACGCCGAAGCGCTGGTAGGCATGGTCCAGCAGGCTCCAGACCGGGTCGATGACATCGGTGCCGTGGGTATCCACACGCAGATCCGGGGCCTCGACGTAGTGCCCGGCAACGTGGCAATAGACTACTCGGTCGGCGGGCAGGGCTTCCAGGAACTCGACGGCGTCATAGTCGTGGTTGATGCTGTTGACGTAGATGTTGTTCACGTCCAGCAGGAGATCGCAGTCCGCCTCCTCGAGCACCGCGTTGACGAAATCGATCTCGCGCAACGCTTGGCCCGGCGCCGCATAGTAGGAGACGTTCTCCAGCGCGATGCGCCGCTCCAGGATGTCCTGCACCCGGCGCACGCGCTCGGCAACATAGTGGACGGCGTCCTCGGTGAAGGGAATGGGCATGAGGTCATAGAGCTGGCCATCATCGGAGGTGTAGCTTAGGTGCTCGGTGTAGGCGCGGATCTGGTGGGTGTCCAGAAACGCCTTCACCCGCTGCACGAAGGTCTCGTCCAACGCCGCGGGGGAGCCGATGGACAGTGATAGCCCGTGACAGACAAAGGGATAGCGCTCGGTCATGGACCGGAACAGGCGCCCGAAGCGCCCGCCGACGCCGATCCAGTTCTCCGGCGCCACTTCATAGAAGCTCGCGGCAGGCGGTGGTTGCTCGGCGGCCTCACTGATGAAGTCCCGCCGCAGCCCGAGACCGGCGCCGCGGACCGGATAGCTTGGTGCGTGCATGGCGAAGGGCTCGTTGGCCGGAGTGGCGGCGGTGGGGTAGGGCCAAGCCCGGGGCTGCCCGGGCCCAGCCGCGGCGGCGCTGGAGATCAGCGCCAGCCGCTTAGCGGGTCTTCGCGATGGGAATCTCGGTGACGGGGATCAGCCCTCGCCACCGCACTTGCCCTCGCCGCACTTGCCTTCGCCTTCACCCTTGTCGTCGCCGCACTTGCCCTCGCCGCACTTGCCTTCGCCGCACTTACCCTCGGAGCCTGCCAGCTGCATGTAGCCGCCGTCGAGCTCGGTGGCGCTGAACAGCTCATCAGCGGATAGGTCCGTGGTAGCAGCCTGGGCGGTGCTCAGGCCGCCGGCCAGGGCGGCACCGACGATGGCGGCCACGGGGGTAATGGTCTTCTTGGACATGTTACTTGCCTCGATGTCAGAAAATGTGCTGGTGAATCAGACGGCTGGTCATGGCGGGGGACGGCTAGGCGACCTCACTCAGCCGCCGGCCCGCCCACCGCGGACTCGTTGATAACACGGAAAGGCCGCGAGAAACACAGAGCCTTGCTGGGTCTTTCCGATGTCATCACCCGTTAGAGACCCAGATGTGCCCTCGGTTCTTTCACGGTCGGCGCAAACGCTATCCGCAGCAGGGCATGGATGTACCGCGGCGCGTCGGGGTGTGGCGCGCACCGGCGGGCCGCCTCATCGGCTCAGATGCGCTGCCGAGCCGGAGCGGACTGCGCTCGGCAAGGGGCCGAAGCCGGGCGGCGGTCGCCGATGGTGAGTCGCCTGCTCATAGGCGTAGGCGAGGCGAAAGAGCGTGCCCTCATCGAACGGCCGTGCCAGCAGTTGCAGGCCTAGGGGCAGTCCGCCGGCGGTGAAGCCCATGGGCACGGTGATGGCGGGCTGGCCGCTGTGGGGGGCGATGATGGGGCTGTTGTTGCCGTGGGGGCTGTCGTCGTCGCCGATGCGCCGCGGCGGATTATTCCAGCTGGGATAGGCGAGGGCTTCCACCCCGGCCTGGTCCATAGCTCGGACCACGGCGTCCAACAGCGCTTTGCGCCGCGGATCGCCGGCGACATCGACGCACGGGGGCGCCTGCTCGGCGGGATCGCTGCGCTCCGCCATGGCCCAGGCCATGGCATCGGCATGGCGCGGCAGGAACAGGCCCGCGGTGACCACCTGATCCAGTGAGCGGATCGGGGCCTCCTCACCCAGCGCGCGGAGATAGTGAGCGAGATCAAAGCGAAAGCGGCTGCAGAAGCCGGTGGCCTCGGTTAGGGCCTCGAAGCGCGGGATCACGAAGGGGTCCACCAGCGTGGCACCGGCACGGGTGATATCGGCCAGCGCCCGCTCGAAAGCGGCCATCACTGCTGGGTCTGCTGTCTCCGTCTCCACCAGCGCCCGCAGCACGCCGATGCGGGCGCCCTGCAGGCCGTCAGCTCGCAGAAAGCGCCGATAATCCGCCGGCACCCGAGCGTGCGCCGCAGCGGTGATGGGGTCGGCGGGATCAGGGCCCGCCAGCACAGAGAGCACGATGGCGGCGTCGCGCACCGTGCGCATCAGGGGCCCGCCAACGTCCCGGTTGGAGAGCAACGGCACGATGCCGTCGCGGCTGGTGGCGCCGAGGCTGGGGCGGATACCCACCAGCCCGGTGTGCGATGCCGGGCCGCGGATGGAGTTGCCCGTGTCGGTGCCCATGCCGATGATGCCGAGATTGGCCGCGATGCCGGCTGCCGTGCCGCCGCTGGAGCCCGCCGGCACCCGCGCCAGGTCGTAGGGGTTGCGGGTCTCGCCATGGGTGGAGCTGATGGTGCGGTAGGGGCTGAAGGCCCACTCGCCCATGTTGGTCTTGGCGAGCACGATGGCACCTGCGGCGCGCAGTTGGCGCACCAAGAAGGCGTCGTCCGGCGGCACGGAGCCCGCCAGCGCTGCGGAGCCCGCCGCCGTGGGCATGTCCGCGGTGTCGAAGTTGTCCTTCAGCAGCACCGGTATGCAGTGCAGCGTGCGCAGTCGCCCGAGCCTTGCCTGCTCCGCGTCGAGGGCGCGGGCACGGTCCAGCGCATTGGGATTGATGCCGATGATGGCGTTCAGCGCATCCGGCGGGGATTTGGGCACCGGCAGGCGACCCACCGGCTTTTTGTCGCCACCGGGGATGACGATGCAGCGGCTGCCGACCCTGCGGACTCGTCCGTCTCGCCAGGCGGATTGGGCGACTCAGGCGGCGGGTCATACACCCGGATGCGAGCCAGATATCCTTGCGTCAGTTGCTCGCAGCTGACGCGCCCATCGCGCAGGGCCGCATGCGCGCCATCGATGTTGAGCTCCACGAGGCCCGGCAGCCGCGGCGGTGCAGCCGCGCGCCCGCACCCCCCCAACACCAGCATCACCGAGACGACGGCGACGATAATTACGGGGACGGTAACCCTATCTCGCCACATGCTTCGCCCTTAAAGCGGGGACGGTATACAGATCTCGCGCCGAGACATTGGGCGTCCAGACAACATAGGCCCTTCGTATCAAAGCACAGTCCTGTCGTCCGCAGTGGCGGCGCCACTCTCAGCGCGCTGCGGTGTCAATCGCAGTCGATCTCGCCGCGGCCGGGGTACAGCAGGCAGCGAGTGGTGGCGATGCCGGTGCCTGTAATCTCCAGCGGGTAGCCTTCTGTGCTCTGCTGCGCGCGCTCAGCGGCCGCCGCGCCGCGGGCCATGAAGCCCACGAGCCGCAGCTTGGTGACCGCGTTGGGATCAGCAATAGCGTAAGCAGCCCCTCGCTCGAGGGCGTCGCCGGATTCGGGCAGCTGCATGAAGGTGGTGGACAGCGTCAGGCCATCGGGCAGGGGCTCGGTGGGATCGGACTCCAAGATCTTGACTAGGACCGTGCCGCAGACGTCGTCGGGCTCGCTCTCGCCGGTCCAGCCCGGGACGCCCTCCGTGCGGGCGGCGGGGTCGAAGCGGTCCTGGGCGACCTGGCAGTCGCCTGGGAAGGTCAGGTCGGTGACAGACAAGACCTCCCATTTGTCGAAGCAGCCGGAGAGGAAGAGGCAGACGAGCGAGACAGCGATGGATTTGCGCGGGATCATCGGAGAGAGCATCGGTGGCGGGTATTTCAACCCTTCTCCGCCAAGCGATGCTCGAAGTGGCTCAAGAGCCGAGAGCGCAGCGTCTTTTCCTTGTGCTTGGCGGCGGCGGCGAGGCGCTTTTCGGCGACGCCGATGAGGGTTTGCTGCGCGCCCTTGGCTTTCTCGTCCTCGGGCATGCGCTGGGTGTAGCGGCCGTCGGCGTCCATGTCCCAGGCGGTGCGCTGGTCGGCGAGCTGCACGTCCAGAACCAGGCGCAGCTCCTGGCGCAGCTCCGGATTGTCCACGGGCGCGTGCACCTCTACACGGCTCTCCAGATTACGGCGCATCATGTCGGCAGAGCCGATGTAGTACTCCTCGTCGCCGCCGTTGTGAAAGTACAAAATGCGCGCGTGCTCCAGGAAGCGGCCGACGATGCTGATGACCTGCGCGTTCTCGCTGATCCCGGGCAGGCCGGGGCGGAAGCGGCAGGTGTCGCGCACAATCAGGTCCAGCTTCACGCCGGCGCGGCTCGCCTTGTAAAGGGCGCGGACGATGTCCG
>NZ_JAIFKJ010000657.1:2432-7450 GCF_019695415.1 Thiohalocapsa sp. | reverse complement strand
GGGGGTCGGCGGTGGGGGGGGGCTGGGAAGCTGCTGGGGGGGCGGGGGGGGCGGGGGGGCTGTACGGCCGGGGACGGGGGCCCAGGCGGGGGGCGTTCTCGAAGCCGACCAAGGCGGCGCCTGCGTCGCCGGCTCGGGCCCCCGTGCGAGCCAACCCGCCATGGCCTGGGCAAGCCATGCGCCGGCCGGGGCGATGAGCAGGTTGGTGGGGTCCGGCCGGGCACCGGGCGCGAAGAGCTTACCGGCCTCCACCACCAGTGCGAGGCCCAGCGCGAGCGCTGGCGCCGGCCAGACACTTGGCGAGCGCCGCCGCCCATTCCAGCGCCAGGCCCAGACGGCGACCCCAACCGGCATATACATCGCGAGCTGCGAGAGCAGGCTCGCCATGGCCACCGGCTCGGAGGTCCAGTAGTGGTAGTAAAAGGGCACCCAGCCCAAGTCTCCCAGCCGCGCCAGTGCCCGGGACGCCGGCAGCCAAGGCCCAGCCCACCAGCCGGAGAGACCAGTCAATGCCGCTAGGTATGGCACCGCGAGCCAGGGTACAGCCCGTCGTACCAGGGTGACCGCAAGCGCGAGATCCAAGGTCAGCAACAGGCGCCCGCAGAACGCGCCCAAGAGCGTGCCCGCACCCCGCAGCAGCACAGAGAGACCCTGCGCCTTGCCGGAGACCAACAGCAGCTGCAACGGCTCCAGCACGAGTCCGGCACCGGCGCCGATCAGCGCGAACCACACCCAGGGCCAGCGCGGATAAAGCAACGTCAGCAGCAACCCCAATGGCGCGATGGCCAGCAGTTCCGCCGTCCACACGGCAAGGCAACGCAGCCACTGATCGCAGCCGCCGGCGAGCCAGGCATGGTTCCCGCTCGCCAGCTGGGCGGCGAGCTCATCGCTGGAGACAACGAAGTCGTAAGGAAAGAGCGACAGCGCCACATAGGCCATTACGAAGACACCGAGCGCCGCAAGCACGGACGGGCGCCCCCCGCTTGCAAAACCGAGCGCGAGGCGCACCACACGCCAGCGTCCGAAGAGCCAAAGCCCGACACCGATTGCGGAGCCGATGGTCTCGGCGAGCAGGTCGTTCAGTGACACCGTGCGCGGTGCGAAGAAGATCTGTAGGAACTCCACCGCGACCGCCACGGCGACACAGGCGGCGAAGACCGTGGTCGCGCCGATCCAGGCCAGGGCGCCATGGGCACGCAAGCCGAACAAGGCCGCACAGGCCAGAAAGCCGAGCGGCACATAGAGCACGATGTTCGCGACCCAATCGGCACGCGATGCAGCGCCGAGGTCTAGAAAGCCAATGCTTGCAAAGCGCGCAACAGCCTGGTCGAAGGGCACGTCCCGCCATTCCAGGGGCACTAGGCTGCCGTAGACTACAAAGCCCAGATAGATGAGGCAGAGCAGCCACCACCGCGGCTCTCGGAATCCTGCCGACAGCAGCGGCGCGGCATGCCGGTTCATCGGCATTCAGGGGTCAGCGGGCAGGCGATGCGCGACGGCGACGAGGCGGGCGGTGAAACACGGTGAGGGGGATGCGCGGCCGAGCCCATCAAGCGTCGTTGCTTGAGCTTAGGCTTCCGGCGTCGTCGGCCGGCAGGGTTCCAAGCTGCTCCGCAGCCGGACTGCGGGCAAACCGCCGGGTCGAGTAGGCTACCCAAACGGGATACTGCGCGAAGGTCAATAGCAGCATGGCCGCGATATAGGCCAGCGTATAGCGCAAGAACACCTCCAGCCCTCCCTGCGCATACTCCGTCCGGCTCCCACTCAGCAAAAACTCCAGTGCCGATAAGCCGGAGTCGGGGCCGAGCACACGGGGCTCAGTCGCGAAAAAGAGCGCGCCGTAGGTGATGAGCAGCAGCAGCACCTGCGCGAACAATGCCGTTGCGGTGCCGGTAAAGACACCAGACATACGCTCGGCCAGCAGCGAGGCGCCAAAGGCCATCAGCAGCATCCAGACCGAGATGGCTAGCCAAGACAACGGATTGGCGTCGCCACGCAGAAGCAGTGTGACGTTGTCCGTGGCCGCAAGCACAACGACGATCCAGTAGGCAAACGCCAGGAAGAGCACCGCATACAGCAGCCACCACAAGAAGCGTCGCGGCTCATACGAGCGCGTGACGGCGTATAGCATGGCGGTGCCGCCGGCGATGGAGACGGACAAAACCAAAAACACCGCTGTGAAGCGGATCAAGCGCTCCAGCTCCGCCGACATGGACCACACCGGCAGGCCGACCAGGTCGTGCACGCTGCCGATGGGCGTCGCGAAGCGGAACATGAGGAAGATCAGGACCCCATGGGCGAGCATGGCGAGGGGGAAGAGCCAGGCCCAAAGCTTCGGCTGGCGAATCAGCTGCAAGCCGAACAGCGCAGGGGGCCCGAGCGCGAGCAGCACCATGACCGCGAAGAGCAGCGCCTGGACCACTGTTGGCGAATCGCCAAAAAGCTCGCGGATGTGGTAGGGCACACCTGGAGTCACGGCGATGCCATACAGCACCACCGTGGCCACAAGCACAATCGCAGCCAACCGGACGGCCAGAAAGCTGATGGCCTGGCGCCGCTCCGCTTTTCCGAAGGCCTGAAGATAATTCATGGTGCTACCTGCCCTGCCCGCATGTGCACGCCCCTTGAACCTTACTCAGCCGACGAAGGCTGCCTCGCAGAGCGACAGCAGCGCCGCCGGGAACATGCCGAGCACCAGCATGGAGAGGCCGTTGACGCTCACCGCGATGCGGGCATCGCGGGTGCCGTCGATGACGGCATCCAGCTCGGGCTTGTCGAAGTAGATCATCTTCACCACCCGCAGGTAGTAGAAGGCGCCGACGATGGAGAATACCACCGCGACAATGGCGAGCCACACGAGGCCGATATCAATGACCGCCTGCAGCACCAGCAGCTTTGCCATAAAGCCCACCAGCGGCGGCACCCCGGCCATCGAGAACATCACCAGCGTCATCATCGCCGCGAGCCAGGGGTCGCGCTCGCCGAGGCCCTTGAGATCGTCCAGATTCTCCGCCTCGAAGCCCTGGTGGGAGATCATCACCAGCACGCCGAAGGCACCCGCCGACATCAGCGCATAGACCACGGCATAGAACATGGCCGCCGCATAGCCGTCAGCCGTGGCCGCCAGCAGGCCCAAGAAGATGAACCCCACGTGCGAGATGGTCGAGTAGCCGAGCATGCGCCGAATGTTGGTTTGCGCAATAGCGACGACGTTACCGATAGCCAGCGACAGCACGGATAGGATCACCAGGATCTCGGACCACTCGCTCGCAAGCCCCGGCAGCCCGTCGACGAGGATACGCACCGCCATGGCGAAGGCGGCAATCTTCGGCGCGCTCGACAGGAACAGCGCCACCGGTGCAGGCGCCCCCTGATAGACGTCCGGAATCCACATGTGGAAGGGCACGGCGCCGAACTTGAAGGCGATGCCGATGATGACGAACACCAGCCCGAACACCAGGATGCGGTTCTCCATGCCTTCGGTGGCCACCGCCGCGGCAACGGCGTCGAAGCCGAGCTGCCCGGTGGCACCATAGAGCATGGAAATGCCGTACAGCAGCAGGCCGGAACCGAGCGCCCCGAGCACGAAGTACTTCATGGCGGCCTCGGCGCCGGTGCTCGAATCCCGGTTGAAGGCCACCAGGGCGTAGAGACAGAGAGCCAGCAGTTCCAGGCCCAGGTAGAGCACCAGGAAGTCGTTGGCCGAGATCATGATCAGGATGCCGAGCACCGCGAACAGCACCAGCACGTGGAACTCCCCGACCCACATCTCACGCTCGCGCATGTAGCGCGCCGAGTAGGCAAAGGCGAGAAGGGTCACCACCAGCACGGCACCCTTGAGCAGGTCGCTCATGGGGTCCCGAACGAACGCATTGCCGAAGGCATCCGTCGGCATGGGCCCCCACGCGAGCCCCACCACACCGACGGCGGCGATGGCGATGGCGAGGCCGGCAAAGCTGATGAGCTGATTGACGTCCTTGCGCTCTTCCGGCAAGTAGAGGTCCACGATCAGCACCGCGCAGGCCGTGATCAGCACCACCAGCTCCGGCAGGATCGTAAAAAGGTCGATGGCTTGGAAGTTCATCGGTGCGTTCCTGTCAGTCGCTGTGCGGCAAGACCTGGGCCAGGTCTGCGGCCCCACCGGCACTGCGCGGTGCGGCTTCCACGCGAACGGTGCCGGCGTCCGGGAGCTTGCTCACCTGTACATGCTGCACCAGGTTCTGAATCGACGGCTCCATGACGTCCACGAGCGGCTTGGGCCAGATACCGATGGCCAGCGTCGCGGCGGCGAGCACGCCCAGATTCAGCGTCTCGCGGCGGTCGAGATCCTTGAGGGCCGCCACCTGATCATTACCCACCGGCCCGAAGACGACGCGCTTGACCATCCATAGGGTGAAGGCCGCGGCCAGGATCAGCGTCGTCGCCGCCAGCAGCGCGTACCAGAAATCCGCGCGGAAGGTCGCAAGGATCACCATGAACTCGCCGACGAAGCCCGACGTGCCCGGCAGCCCGGCGTTGGCCATGGCGAAGAAGACCACGAATGCGCCGAACCAGGGCATGGTGTTGATGACCCCGCCGTAGTCGGCGATGCGCCGCGTGTGCATGCGGTCGTAGAGCACGCCGACGCATAGGAACAAGGCCCCCGAAATGAACCCGTGAGAGATCATCTGCACCATGCCGCCGGAGATGCCCATGGCCGCACCCTCGGCACTGCCGGTGTGGCGCACGATGCTGAAGACCACGAAAAAGCCCAGGGTGACGAACCCCATGTGCGCAATAGAGGAGTACGCAATGAGCTTCTTCATGTCGTCCTGCGCCAGCGCCACGAAGCCGATGTAGACCACGGCGATCAGGGACAGCGCGATGATGAGCCCGTCCAGCGACGCGCTGGCATCGGGCGTGATGGGCAGGCTGAAGCGCAGGAAGCCGTAGCCGCCGATCTTCAGCATGATGGCCGCCAGGATCACCGAGCCGCCGGTGGGCGCCTCCACGTGCGCATCCGGCAGCCAGGTGTGCAC
>NZ_JAIFKJ010000657.1:0-2332 GCF_019695415.1 Thiohalocapsa sp. | reverse complement strand
TCACCGAGCCGCCGGTGGGCGCCTCCACGTGCGCATCCGGCAGCCAGGTGTGCACGGGAAACATGGGCACCTTGACCGCGAAGGCGATGAGGAAGGCGAAGAAGATCAGCACCTGCGCCGTCATGCCGAGCTGCAGGCCGTGGAAATCCGGGATGCTGAAGCTGTCGGCCTGGAAATACATGTAGATGAGCGCCACCAACATGAATACCGAGCCAAAGAACGTGTAGAGAAAGAACTTGATGGTCGCGTAGACCCGGTTCGGGCCACCCCAGACCCCGATGATGATGAACATCGGGATCAGCATCGCCTCCCAGAAGAAATAGAACAGGATGGCGTCCAGGGCCGAAAAGACGCCGACCATGATGCCTTCCATAATCAGGAAGGCGCCCATGTAATAGGACGGGCGATAGGTGACCACCTCCCAGCCGGCGATGATGACGAAAATCGTCACGAAGGTGGTCAGTAAAATCAGCGGCATGGAGATGCCGTCGACGCCAAGGTAATACTGGACCTTGATGGCCGGGATCCAGTCCGCGCGCTCCACGAATTGCATGGCGGCGGTCCCGGGCTCGAACAGCAGCCAAAGCGGCAGGCTTGCAACGAAGGTCGCCACGGCCACGCCGAGGGCCATTCGCTTGGTCTGCTCGGCGTTCTTGTCGCCGTTGGCGATGACCGCCAGGCCGCCGATGATGGGCAGCCAGATGACGAGCGTCAGCCAGGGGAATTGGGGCAGCATCCGGGGGTGACTCCTTGCTCGTTATGATTCAGAAGGCGACGAACAGCGTCAGCAGCGCCACCAGGCCGACGATCATCGCGATGGCGTAGTGGTAGAGGTAGCCGGTCTGCAGGTGGCGCATCACGCCTGCCAGATAGCCCACCATGCGCGCCGAGCCGTTGACCACTGCACCGTCGATGAGCGTGCGGTCCCCGGCCTTCCAGAGGAACCGGCCGATGTCCAGCCCACCGCCGGCGAACACCTTCTGGTTGAAGTCGTCGAAGCCGTACTTGTCCTGAAGCACCCGGGTCAGCCAGCCGCCCTTCGCCTGAATCTCGGCATCGATGTCCGGATTGCGCTTGTGCAGCACGAGCCACACCACTGTCGCCAGCACCAGCCCGCCCATCGACAACCAGAACGGTAGCGCGCCCATGCCATGCAGGATGAAGGCCACCTGCCCGTGCCAGTGCTCGGCCAGGTGGTGCAGGGAATCGTGCTCGGGCTTGACGTAGATGGCATCCCCCAACCAGTTGTTGACCAGCAAGGGCTCGACGGTCATCCAGCCGATGGCAATGGAGGGCACCGCCAGCGCAATCAGCGGCACCGTCACCACCCAGGGCGTCTCATGCAGGTGTGAGCGGGTGTGCTCGTCCATGCGCGGCTTACCGTGGAATACCAGATAGTACATCCGGAAGCTGTAGAGCGCCGTGACGAAGGCGCCGACGGTGAGCAGCAGCCAGGCGATGCCGGCGCCAAAGACATGCGAGTCGCCGACGGCCTCGATGATGGCATCCTTGGAGAAGAAGCCGGAGAAGCCCGGAAAGGCGATGAGCGCCAGCGAGCCGATGAGCGCCGTCGCCCAGGTGATGGGCATGTACTTGCGAAGCCCGCCCATGTTGCGGATGTCCTGATCATGATGCATGGCAATGATCACGGACCCGGCGGCGAGGAACAGAAGCGCCTTGAAGAACGCGTGGGTCATCAGGTGGAAGATGCCGGCGGCGTAGGCCGACGCGCCCAGCGCGGCGGTCATGTAGCCGAGCTGCGAGAGCGTGGAATAGGCCACCACCCGCTTGATGTCGTTCTGCACCAGGCCGATCAGGCCCATGAAGAAGGCCGTGATGGCCCCCACCAACAGCACGAACGACAGAGCCGTGGCCGAAAGCTCGAAAAGCGGTGACATCCGCGCCACCATGAAGATGCCGGCGGTGACCATGGTGGCGGCGTGGATCAGCGCCGAGATGGGCGTCGGGCCTTCCATGGAATCCGGCAGCCAGACATGCAGCGGCACCTGTGCCGACTTACCCATGGCGCCGATGAAGAGCAGGATGCACACCAGTGTCATCAGCGATACGCCGCCGAAGACGGCCACCTGGGTGTCCGCCAGCTCCGGCGCCTTGGCGAACACCTCCGCATAGTCCATGGAGCCGAAATACATGCCGACGGCGGCGATGCCCAGGATGAAGCCGAAGTCGCCGACGCGGTTCACGAGGAAGGCCTTGAGGTTGGCGAAGATGGCCGACTCGCGCGTGGACCAGAAACCGATGAGCAGATAGGACACCAGGCCCACCGCCTCCCAGCCGAAGAACAACTGCATGAAGTTGTTCGACATCACCA
>NZ_JAIFKJ010000062.1 GCF_019695415.1 Thiohalocapsa sp. | reverse complement strand
CCGCGCAGACCTGATCGTAGACCTGCAGGCCGCGCTGGGCCGCGGCGTCGTCGTAGTAACCGAAGATGCCCTGAAACGACCAGTCGCGGGTCATCAACTCCGCGCTCGGTCCCGCGGCGGGGGCCGGCGTCGGGGTGGCGAGGACGGCCGCGCCGAGAAGCGCGGCGGTCAGGATAGCACGCATGATCTCACTCCGCCGGCTGGGCTTGCGGTCCCGCGGGCGCCGCGGTCGGCAACACCGGCTTGTTGATGCTCTCCGGCACCGGGCGCGGCTTCTCGAACTTGCCGAGCAACGGCAGCAGGATGAGGAAGTGGAAGAAGTAGTAGGCGGTGCCGATCAACGCCACCATCGGCCAGATACCCTCGGCCGGCATCGCCCCCGCGTAGGTCAGGATGACCACGTCGGCCAGCAGCACCCAGAACGCCCAGAAATAGATGGGGCGATAGGTGGCGCTGCGCACCTTCGAGGTGTCGAGCCATGGCAGGAAGAAGAGCACCAACACCGAGCCGAACATCGCGATCACGCCGCCCAGTTTGGCGTCGATCAACGTGAAGCCGAAGAGGCTGATGTCGAAGGTGATCGAGCGCAGGATGGCGTAGAACGGCAGGAAGTACCATTCGGGCACGATGTGCGCCGGGGTCACCAACGGATTGGCCGGCACGTAATTGTCGGGGTGACCGAGCACGTTCGGCGCGAAGAAGACAAAGAAGCCGAAGAACAGCAGGGCGACGAACAGGCCGAAGACGTCCTTCACCGTGTAGTACGGATGGAAGGGCACCTTATCTTTCTTGGTGATATCGATGCCGACCGGGTTGTTGGAGCCGTGCTCGTGCAGCGCGAGGATGTGGAGAAACACCACCGCGAAGATCATGAACGGCATCAGGTAGTGCAGCGAGAAGAAGCGCTGCAGGGTCGGATTGCCGACCGAGAACCCGCCGAGTAGCCACGTCACCAGCGAGTCGCCGACGACCGGGATGGCGCTGAAGAGGTTGACGATCACGGTGGCGGCCCAGAAGCTCATCTGGCCCCACGGCAGCACGTAACCGGTGAACGCGGTCGCCATCATCAAGATGAGGATGACGACGCCCAGGATCCACAACAGCTCACGCGGTTCTTTGTAGGACCCGTAGTACAAGCCGCGGAAGATGTGGATGTACACCACGATGAAGAAGAAGGAGGCGCCGTTGGCGTGGGCGTACCGGATCAGCCAACCGTAGTTGACGTTGCGCATGATGTGCTCGACGCTGCTGAACGCCAGATCGGCGTGCGGCGTATAGTGCATGACGAGCACGATACCGGTGACGATCTGTAGGACCAGAAAGATCCCGGCGAGGGAGCCGAAGTTCCAGAAGTAGTTCAGGTTCTTCGGCGTCGGATACGCGACCAGCTCCTTGTAGCCCCAGGAGATGACCGGGAGCCGGTAGTCGATCCAGCCGAGAACACCGGTGAACTTCGGCGTCGGCGTGTCAGCGCTCATGGTTTGCTCCTTTGACCCGCTGCGGCCTAGCCGATGGTGATGTCGGTATCGGAGGTATAGACGAAGGGCGGGATATCCAGGTTGCGTGGCGCCGGGCCACGCCGGATACGCCCCGCCGTGTCGTAGTGCGAGCCGTGGCAGGGGCAGAACCAGCCGCCGTAGTCGCCCTTCGGCTCGCCCTGCTTGTTGCCGAGCGGCACGCAGCCGAGGTGGGTGCAGATGCCGATCTGGATCAACCAGGGCTGGCGCGTGGTGCCGTCGGCGCTGGTGGTGCGCTCGGCGTCGGTCTGCGGATCGCGCAGCGCGACGACGTCGACCGCCTCCGCCTCGGCGATCTCCTCCTCGTTGCGGTGGCGGATGAAGACGGGCTTGCCGCGCCACTGCACGGTGATCGCCATGCCGCGCTCGACGCCGGAGAGATCGACGTCGATCGACGCCAGCGCCAACACGTCGGCGGAGGGGTTCATCTGGTGGACGAAGGGCCACGCGACGGCGGCGACGCCGATGCCGAAACCGGTCCAACCAACGATCTGAAGAAAGTCGCGACGGTTGCCGCCGCCCGCTGCGTCCGTAGCCATGGGTGCCCTGTCGTCTTTTCCACCGGTGCGGTGGAAATTAGGAAGGCGGCCGCGCGCGGACAAGCTTTTGTTGGTCGCATGCACACCCGGCTCCGACTCGCCGTTTATGAACCGGACATACCACAAAACGTGGGCGCCATGGTGCGCCTAGCGGCCGCACTCGGCTGCCCGCTGGAGCTAATCGAGCCCTTCGGGTTCGTGTTTGATCATCGCAAACTCCACCGCGCCGCGCTCGGCTACCACACCCGCGCGGAAATCACGCGGCACCCCTCCTGGAACCGCTTCCAAGACGCGATGCGCGCCGCCGACCGCCGGCTCGTGCTGCTCAGCACCGCCGGCGCGACCGATTACCGCGACCTCGCCTACGACGCGGGCGACGTGCTGCTGGTCGGCTCGGAGAGCCGCGGCGTTGCGCCGGCGGTCCCCGCCGCCGTAGACGCCCGCGGCGTCCTCCCGATGGAGGCCGGGGTGCGCAGCTTGAACGTCACGACGCAGCGCGCGACGATCGCCGGCGGGACGCTGAGGGCGGGCAGC
>NZ_JAIFKJ010000386.1 GCF_019695415.1 Thiohalocapsa sp. | reverse complement strand
GCTTGTCGACCTCGAGCACCTTGACGCGGACGACGTCGCCTTCCTTCAGCTTGTCAGAGACCTTCTCTACCCGTTCCTCGCTGATCTGGCTGATGTGCACTAGGCCATCGCGGCCCGGCAGGATGGTGACAAACGCGCCGAAGTCCATCAGGCGCACCACCTTGCCCTCGTAGATCTTGCCGACTTCCACATCCGCGGTGATGAGGCGGATACGCTTCTTGGCCTCTTCGCCGGCGCTGCGTTGGACGGAGAAGATCTTCACCACGCCGTCGTCGTTGATGTCGACGGTAGCGCCGGTCTCTTCGGTGATGGAGCGGATGGTGGAGCCGCCCTTACCGATCACGTCGCGGATCTTTTCCGGATGGATCTTGAACTCGATGATACGTGGGGCGTAGTCGGACATCTCGGCGCGGTGCTCTGAGATGACCTTGTTCATTTCCTCCAGGATATGCAGCCGCCCGGCCTTCGCCTGCTCCAAGGCGGTCTCCATGATTTCCTTGGTGATGCCCTCGATCTTGATGTCCATCTGCAGCGCGTTGATGCCGCCGGCGGGCCCCGCGACCTTGAAGTCCATGTCGCCCAGGTGGTCCTCGTCGCCCATGATATCCGTCAGCACGGCGAACTCGTCGCCCTCCTTGATGAGACCCATGGCGACACCGGCCACTGGGGCCTTGACGGGCACACCGGCGTCCATCAACGACAGGCTGGTGCCGCAAACGGATGCCATGGAGCTGGAGCCGTTGGACTCGGTGATCTCCGAGACGACACGGACCGAGTACGGAAACTCATCCGGTGCCGGCATGGCCGCAAGGATGCCGCGCTTGGCGAGCCGGCCGTGGCCGATTTCCCGGCGTTTGGGGCTGCCGACCCGGCCCAGCTCGCCGACGCAGAAGGGCGGGAAGTTGTAATGCAACATGAAGGGCTCGCGGCGCTCGCCCTCAAGGGCATCGATGATCTGGCTATCGCGTTCCGTGCCGAGGGTGGTGACCACCAGCGCCTGGGTCTCGCCGCGGGTGAAGAGCGCCGAGCCATGGGTGCGCGGCAGCACGCCGGTGCGGATATGGATCGGGCGCACGGTCTTGGTGTCTCGGCCATCGATGCGCGGCTTGCCTTCCAGAATGGCGCTGCGGACGATCTTCTTTTCCAGCTTCTCGATGGCGCCGTAGACCTTGGGCTGCGGCCACTGGCCGTCTTCGTCGCCGGCGAGCTTCTCGAAGGCATCGTTCCGGACAGCGTCCAAGGCGGCGTAGCGCTCCATCTTGTCCTTGATGGTATAGGCCTCGGCCAGGCGGTCGGTATACGCGCTGACCGCATCTTCCAGCGCCGGGTCTGCTGCCGGCGGGTCGAAGGGTAGCGGGGGCTTGTTCACTTCCGCGGCAAGCTCGTTGATGGCCTGGATGGCTACCTGCATCTGCTCATGGCCGAACAGCACGGCGCCCAGCATGACCTCCTCGGGCAGACCGCGGGCTTCCGACTCCACCATGAGCACCGCGTTCTCGGTGCCTGCCACCACCAGATCCAGATCACTGTCCGGACCCAGACCCGTCACCGCGGGGTTCAGCTGGTACTGCCCATTCTTGTAGCCGACCCGGGCCGCGGCAATGGGTCCGTTGAAGGGCGCGCCGGAGATGGCGAGTGCCGCCGAGACGCCGATCATCGCCGGCACTTCCGGGTTCACCGCCGGATTCAGCGACTTCACCGTGGCGATGACCTGGATCTCGCGGCCAAAGCCGTCGGCAAAGAGCGGGCGAATGGGCCGGTCGATCAGGCGAGAGGTGAGGATCTCGGCCTCGCTAGGCCGCCCCTCACGACGAAAAAAGCCGCCAGGGATACGGCCGGCGGCGTAGGTCTTTTCTTGGTAGTCGACGGTGAGCGGCAGGAAGTCCTTTGGCTCGGTGGCGCGCTTATCCACCACCACGGTACAGAGCACCACCGTGTCGTCGACGTTGATCAACACGGCGCCGTCCGCCTGGCGGGCGATCTCGCCGGTCTCGAGCGTGACCGTCTGGTCGCCGTACTGGAAGGTCTTGCGGATGGGGGTCACTGGGTTCGGTCCTCTGGATGGGTCCTCAGGATGTCCTGGCGGGGTGGAGGCAGCCTGCCGAGCGGCAAGCCGCGACACCGGGCGACGGTAGCGCCGCGGGCGGTGCCCGCGGCGCCGACCATCAGCGGCGCAGGCCGAGCTTTTGGATCAGCGCCCGGTAGCGGTCCAAATCCTTGCGCTTGAGATAGTCGAGCAGCTTGCGGCGCGAGTTGACCATGCGCACCAGCCCGCGGCGGGAGTGATGGTCTTTCTTGTGCTCGCTGAAATGCTCGGTGAGGTCCTTGATGCGCGCGGTGAGCAACGCGACCTGAACCTCGGTGCTGCCGGTATCCTTGCCGTCTTTGCCATGCTCCTCGACGATACGGCGCTTGTCTTCTGCGGTGATTGTCATTGTTGAGCTCCTGTGGGGCTGATGCCGATTCGGCTGTTGGTGGGCGCGCCGAGCGCTGCGCCCAATCGAGCGGCGGCCCCGGCAATGACTCCAGGGTGCGCCGCGATGGAATCTCGTCGACTCATTCCGCGCTGCGCGGGGCGCGCTGGCAGCGAGGCGGTGTTCAAGCTCGCGTATGGTAACGGCCTTTAAGGTGCAGTTGAACCGATTGTGACCGTTCGGCTGCGATGCGGCTGGCTCCCGTCAACTCTCGGTGCATATCCGGTCACACCAAGCGCTTCGGCTGCACTCGCCCGTCGTCCAGAATGACCCCGATGCCGAGGAACTCATGCTGGCCGGCGTACAGACGCACCAAACCTTCCGTAGGGGCCTGCGGTACCAACACCGGCTGCCCCTGCCGCAGGTAGAAGGCTGCATCCGCGGAGAGTCGCACCGCCGGGCAATGGCCGAGCACCGTGTCCAGTGGCAGCAGCATGGCATCGAGCGCCGCGAAGCCCTCTTCGGCGGCGGCCTCCACGTCCGCCATGGTGACGAAGCGGGTCTCCCCCTCGACGTAGGGACCTACGCCAGTGCGCCGCAGCGCTGAGACATGCGCCCCGCAGCCGAGCGCCGCGCCGATCTCCTCGGCCAGCGTGCGTACATAGGTGCCCTTGGAGCAATGCACATCCAGCTCCAGCGTGGGCGGCGTAAAGCCGAGCAGCGTGAGCGCGAAGATGTGCACCTCCCGCGGCGTACGCTCCACTTCCTTACCCTCCCGGGCCAGCTTGTACAGCCGCTCGCCTTGGTGCTTGACGGCGGAGTACATGGGCGGCAGCTGTTCGATGCAGCCAGTGAAACGCGGCAGCACGTCGCGCACGGCATCTGCGTCTACGCCGTCGATGGACCGCGTCTCCAGCACCTGACCATCGGCATCGGCACTGTCGGTGGTCACACCCAGGGTCACCGTTACCCGATAACGCTTATCCGCATCCAGCAGGAAGGACGAAAACTTGGTGGTCTGCCCCAGGCACAGCGGCAGAAGCCCGGTGGCCAGCGGGTCCAGGCTGCCGGTATGGCCAGCCTTGGACGCCTTGTATAGGCGTTTGACCTGTTGCAAGGCCTGGTTCGAGGACACCCCGGCTGGCTTATCCAGCAGCAGGATGCCGTCCACGGGTCGGCCTTTGTTGCGTCGTCTCGACATGCTGGACGTATGCTCACCCGCGCGCCGGCGGGTCGGGAATCCGTAGGGGTTGGAGCAGGGCGTGCGCGGCTCAGGAGCGCTGGTCGTCCGGCTCCGGCGGCGGCGCCACGCTGTCGATGAGGGCCGCTAGGCGCTCACCCTCCAGCACCGATGTGTCATGCACGAAATGCAACTGCGGCACCGTGCGCAAACGCACTCGCCGGGCGAGCGCCCGGCGCAGGAAGCCCGCCAGCGCACCATTCAGCACCTGCTCCTGTTCCTCTCCGCACTGATCGAGCGGAAAGCAGGTGAAATACACCTTAGCGTGCGCCAAGTCGCGGCTGACCCGCACCTCCTGCAAGGTGACTGAACCGATGCGCGGGTCCTTTACTTCCGTGCGCAGCAGCACCGCGAGCTCACGCAGCAACTCCGCGCCAACCCGCTCGGCGCGCCCACCGTCACTCATGGCCCTGCCACCTGATCCATCCGCACGGCGAGAACGAGCGGGTCACGCCGGGATCGCTGCTCACAGCTCGCGGGCCCGCTCGGTGCGCTCAAACACCTCGATCTGGTCGCCCGGCTGGACGTCGTTGTAGTTCTTGACGCCGATGCCGCACTCGGTGCCCGCCTTGACTTCCGACACGTCGTCCTTGAAGCGGCGCAAGGACTCCAGCGCGCCCTCGTAGATGACCACGTTGTCGCGCAGCACGCGGATGGGGTTGTTGCGCTTGATCACGCCCTCCACCACCATACAGCCGGCGACCGCACCAAACTTGGAGGAGCGAAACACGTCGCGCACTTCGGCCAGCCCGATGATCTCCTCCGTGACGATGGGGCTCAGCATGCCGGAAATGGCCTGCTTCACGTCGTCGATGAGCTCGTAGATGATGGAGTAGTAGCGCAGATCGAGGCCGTGGGCCTCCACCACCCGCCGGGCGGCGGCGTCGGCGCGCACGTTAAAGCCGAGCAGGATGGCATTGGAGGTGACCGCCAGGTTGGCGTCGGACTCTGTAATGCCGCCGACGCCGGCGGCCACCACTGCCACCCGAACCTCGTCGTTGGAGAGCTTCACCAGTGCCTCGCGCAGTGCTTCGACACTGCCCTGCACGTCCGCCTTGAGAATGATGTTGACCGACTTCTGCTCGCCCTCCTTCAACTGCGAGAAGAGCTGGTCCAGATTGGCCGCGCCCTGTTGGTCGATGCGAGACTGGCGGTCGCGCTCGGCGCGCAGCTCCGCCACCTCGCGAGCCCGGCGCTCATCGGAGACGGCAATGACGTCGTCACCGGCATTGGGGGCCGCGGACAGACCTAGCACCTGCACCGGAATGGATGGCCCGGCCTCCTGCACCGGCAGGCCGTTCTCGTCGAACATCGCCCGCACGCGGCCATACTCCGAGCCGCTGACGATGGTGTCACCTTGGCGCAGCGTGCCGGACTGCACCAGCACCGTGGCCACCGGACCGCGGCCCTTCTCCACGCTCGACTCGACGATGGTGCCGTGGGCAGGACTGTCCTTGGGGGCCGTCAGCTCCAATACCTCTGCCTGCAGCAGCACGGCATCAAGCAGGTCGTCGATGCCGTCGCCGGTCTTCGCCGAGACCTTGACGGTCATGGTGTCGCCGCCCCATTCCTCGGCGACCACCTCATGCTGGGTGAGCTCCTGCAACACCCGGTCCGGGTTGGCCTCAGGCTTGTCCATCTTGTTGATGGCGACCACGATCGGCACACCCGATGCGCGGGCGTGTTGAATGGCCTCAACGGTCTGCGGCATAACGCCGTTGTCGGCGGCCACGACCAGGATGACGAGGTCCGTGACCTTGGCCCCGCGGGCACGCATGGCCGAGAAGGCGGCATGGCCCGGAGTGTCGAGGAAGGAGATGATCCCCTTTTCCGTTTCAACGTGGTAGGCACCGATGTGCTGGGTGATGCCGCCGGCCTCGCCGGCGGTGACACGGGTGCGACGGATATAGTCCAGCAGCGACGTCTTGCCGTGGTCGACATGGCCCATGATGGTGACCACCGGCGGCCGCGGCAGACTCTCAGCCTGCTCCGTCTCCTCGCCGAGGAGCTCCATCAGGCTGTCCTCGGCGTCTCTCTCCTGCGCCTCCACGGCCTTGTGCCCCATCTCTTCCACCAGCAGCATGGCCGTGTCGCGGTCCAACATTTGGTTGATCGTGACCATCATGCCCTGCTTGAACAACACCTTCACCAGGTCCGCCGCCTTCACGGACATGCGCTGGGCGAGGTCGGCGACGGAGATGGACTCCGGCACTTCTACCTCACGCACCACCGGCGCCGTAGGCTTTTGGAACTGATGCTTATCGGCGAGCTGGGGCTTGCCGGGCTTCTTGCGCCGGCGCACCGACGGGCGCGAGATGACGCCAAGCGCGGCAGCATCCTCGTCGTCAACGACGCCAGCCGTCGTGCGCTTCTTCCCGGCATCCTTCTTGCCCGCCTTTTTGGCGGACTTCTCGCGCTCAGTACGTTCTTCGTGCTTCTTGCCGTGCTTGCGGTGGCGATCCGGCGCCTCGGCCTCGATTGCGGCAGCGCCTTCGGCAACGACCTCGTCCGGCTGCACAGTTGGCTCTGCCAGCCCAGCCTCCTCGTCCGCCGTCTCCGACCCTGCTTCCGCGGACTCTATCTCCTCCGCGTCGCGGCGGGCGCGCTCTTCGGTCTCGCGACGCTTACGCGCTTCGTCGTCCGCGCGGCGGCGGGCCTCTTCTTCCGCACGCAGCCGGTCCTGTTCCTCCTGCTCGGCAAGCCGGCGGGCTTCCTCTTCGGCGCGACGCGCCTCGAGCTCCGCCCGGCGACGCTGTTCGTCGACGCCGCCCGGCTGGGGCTGGCGCTTCAGACCCTGCCGCTCCGGCAGGGCTGCCGCAGGCGCCTCGGCCGCCGCTGCGGGCCGCGCCTCGCCACTGGGCTTGACATCGTCCCGGCGCAGCTGGGTGCGCTTGCGGCGCACCTCCACTGAGACGGTCTTCTGTCCGCGGGTGGGACCACCTCGCGTGCTGAGCGTGGGCCGGGATGGCCGTGACGGCGTGGCGCTGCGGCGGGGCTCCCCCCCGGGCTCGCGGTAGCTCTCCCGTCGCGGTGCAGATGTGCGCTTGGCAGGGGGCTCTTCGCCCTCCTTCCTGGCGTGGCTGCGGCGCAGATAATTCAGGAGCTGGAGCTTTTCCTGCTCGGTGATGGTGGCCTCGGCGGCATCGGCCTGAATTCCGGCCTCGTTCAGCTGGGCGAGCAACCGCTCCACCGGGATATTCACAGTGGTGGCAAGTTGTTTGACCGTGACATCGCTGCTCATAGACACCTCCGCAACCTAGGCCTGTTCCGACTCGGCGAACCAGGGCTCGCGCGCGGTCATGATGAGTTGGGCGGCCCGCTCCTCGTCCATGCCTTCAATCTCCATCAGCTCGTCCACCGACTGTTCGGCAAGCTCCTCCATCGACGCGATACCGCGCCGGGCTAGGGCGTAGGCCAGCTCGTCGTCCATCCCGGCCATGCTGAGCAGATCCGTCGCCGGTTGACCCTCGTCTGTCTCGGTACCCGTGACGGCACGCGTCAGCAGTACATCCTTGGCTCGCTGGCGCAGGATATCGATGATCTCATCGTCGAACTCGGCGATAGCCTGGAGCTCCGACGCCGGTACATAGGCGACCTCTTCGATGCTGGTGAAGCCCTCCTCCACCAGCACGAAGGCCACGTTCTCATCCACCTGGAGCTGGTCCATGAAGAGCGAGGCGATGCGCCTGGCTTCTTCCTCGCCCTTAGCGGCCGCGTCCTCCTCGCTCATGACGTTGAGCTCCCAGCCCGTAAGCTGGCTCGCCAGCCGCACGTTCTGGCCGCCGCGGCCGATGGCCTGGGACAAGTTGTCCTCCTTCACAGCGACGTCCATGCTGCGGGCGTCCTCGTCGATGACGATGGACATGACATCCGCCGGGGACATGGCGTTGATGACGAACTGCGCCGGGTTCTCGTCCCACTGGATGATGTCCACACGCTCGCCGTTCAGCTCGTTGGAGACCGCCTGAACCCGCGAGCCGCGCATACCGACACAGGCGCCGACGGGGTCAATACGCTGGTCTTTGGTGCGTACGGCGATCTTGGCACGCAGGCCCGGATCGCGGGCAGCAGCGAGAATCTCGATGGTGCCCTCGCCCACCTCCGGCACCTCCAGCTTGAACAGCTCGATGAGCAGCTGCGGTGCGGTGCGGCTGACGAACAGCTGCGGACCCTTGGGCTCGGAGCGAACCTCGTACAGCAGCCCACGCAGGCGGTCGTTGGGGCGCACATTCTCGCGCGGGATCATTTGATCGCGCGGGACCAGCGCCTCGGCATTGCCGCCCAAATCGAGCACGATGGTGCCGCGCTCGGCCTTTTTGACGATGCCGGTCACGAGCTCGCCTTCGCGGTGCTGGAACATCTCCACCACTTTGGCGCGCTCGGCCTCGCGCACCTTCTGCACGATGACCTGCTTGGCCGTCTGCGCAGCGATACGTCCAAACAGAACCGATTCCATGGGCTCCTCGACGTAGTCACCCAGATCAAGGCTCGGCTCCAGCTCTTTCGCGGCGGACAGCGTGATCTGCCGCTCGGGGGCCTCCAGCGGCTCGCCCTCTGTATCCGGGACGACTTCCCAGCGCCGGAAGGTCTCGTAATCGCCGCTCTCGCGGTCGATGGCGACGCGCGCCTCGATGTCGCCGCCGTGCTTCTTGCGGGTGGCCGAGGCGAGCGCGGCCTCCATGGCCTCGAAGATGATCTCCTCGGGCACGTCCTTTTCGTTGGAGACCGCCTCCACCACCAGCAAAATGTCTTTACTCATAGTGTCAACCAGTATTCAGAATTCTGGCACGAGCCGCGCCGACTCGATGCGCGCGAACGGCAGCACCAGTCGCTCTCCGTCCATGTCCAGCAGCACAGATTCCCCCTCCACGCCGGCCAGGTGACCCTCGAAGCGACGCCGGCCGTCCAGCTTGTCTGCGAGGCGGATGTGCGCCCGCGCGCCGGAAAAGCGGCGAAAGTGCTCGAGCTCGAACAGCGGGCGGTCCAGCCCGGGCGACGACACCTCTAGGTCGTACTGCCCCGCGATGGGATCCGCGACGTCCAGTGCGCCACTCAATTGGTGGCTGACCGCTTCGCAATCTTCTAGGCCGATCCCGTCGGCATGGTCGATGTAGACACGCAGGACAGCGCCGCCCTTGCCGCCGCTGTCGTGCTCGATGCCGACGCACTCATAGCCCATGGGCTCCACCACGGAACGGACGACTTCTGCGAGCTTGGGTGCGACGCCTCTCATGCTGCGGCGGTCTGGTCCTGCAACGCCCGGCCAACACCGTCATGGTGCGCAGTGCCGCAAACGGCAGTGGGCTCGTGCGCATCCGGTGATGCGTGGACGATCCCGATCTCTCGGCTGATGCGGTTCAAAAACAAAAAATAGGGCCAGAAACAAAAAATGGGCCAGCGGCCCAGTCGTCTTCGCCTACACAGACAATCCGGAGGCGAGCCAAATCATCAGCAACCCGATCGTGCCATCAAACGAACCGCCCCAGTTTGCCGTTCCTGTTGGGACGATGGCGTGGCGGGCTTTGCACCGGCGTGATCTGAACGCGTCAAGCTCCGATGCCCAAGCCGCGGAATACTACCCCGCTAGCGTAGTGTTCGCAAGTCGCACGGACAGTTGCTGCATGACGCGGCGTGCCGCCGTCCTACCGTTGTCCTCTCCGCGCCGCCGGCTGGACACGCCAAGGACCTTGCCGTCTAATCGTGCCCATGGAGACCACCAGCGCGCCAACTCAGCATCCGATTGTCGCCGCCCCCTCGCAGACCGATGTCAGCCGGGCACGCGTCGTGACGCGCACAACTGAGCTGGTCACCGAGGGGAGCCGGCTCATCGGACGCCGCGCGCCGCAGCCGCGGATCGCCTTCGACCTGCGCGGGCAAGCCGCCGGCCAGTTTCGGGTCGACCGCAACGGTGAGGCGGCCATCCGCTACAATCTCGCGCTCCTCGTCCGTCACGCGGCGGACTTTATCGCGCAGACGGTGCCGCACGAGGTCGCTCATTATCTGGTCTACCTGCGCTTCGGCCGGCACGTGCGGCCACACGGGCCGGAGTGGCAGCAGCTCATGCGCGTCCTCGGCGCCGACCCCAGGCGGTGCCATGATTTCGACGTGGACGGGCTTAAGGCCCGACGGCTGCGCCGCCATGCGTACCATTGCCGTTGTGGCGAGCATGCCCTCACCAGCATTCGCCATCACCGCGTTCTGCGCGGCGCGCGCTACGTCTGCCGGATGTGCGGCGAGGCCCTGAGGCCGGGGGACGCCCCCGCGCCCAACGCGGAAACCTGAGGGAAGTGCCCCCATTTGAGGACTTCCGGGCCAACCAGCCCGCACCAGCGTCGCTGCCGTGCCGGCGATGCACGACCAGGATCTTGGACCTATGCTGAGCAGCATCCGCACCTTCTTCAACACCCACTTGTCTCGTCCCGGCGACCGGACCCCCGAGGCCGCCGAGGACGCGGTGCGCCGCGCGGCGGCGGCACTTCTGCTGGAGATGACGCACATGGAGGACTCATCCGGCACCATCGAGCGGGAGACCGTCGTGGCCCTGGTGCGGGAGTGCTTCGGCATGACCTATTCCCAGGCCGAGGCGCTGCTCGGTTGTGCCGAGGCCGAGCGCAAAGGCTCCACGGAAGTCTTCCAGTTCACATCGCTCATCAACGAGCACTACCAGCAAGACGACAAGATCCGCCTGGTAGCAGCCCTGTGGCGGGTCGCCAACGCCGATGAGCGGCTCGGGCAGCACGAAGAAGACCTGACCCGCAGAATCTCGGAGCTGCTGAACATCCCGCAGAGCGCATTCATCCAAGCCAAGCTCCAAGCCGAAGAGGCGCAGGCCAACGGCGGCTGACCAGCCCGCGGAGCATGCCCTTCCGCAACCCGATTGAGAGGAGACCCACCATGAGCCCCAACACGACGAATCCGTTGCCACCCGCGCCTGCCATTTTCGGCGAGCTGGAGAAGAACTGGGGCTGGCTGCTGTTGTTCGGCCTGGTCTCCATCGTGCTGGGGACGCTCGGGCTTGGCATGACCTTCATGCTCACCGAAGTGTCGGTCGTGTTCTTCGGCGTCCTGCTGGCGGTGGGCGGCGTCTTCCAATTGCTCGACGCGATCAAGTGCCGGGGTTGGAAGAGCATCGCTTGGCACGTGCTCATCGCTCTGCTCTACATCGGAGCGGGTCTACTGATGATCTTGCATACCGAGCTCGCAGCGCTCTCGCTGACGCTCGTCATCGCCTATGCGCTCATCGCTGTCGGCATCCTACGAGCGATCATGGCGTTTCAGGTGCGCCCGGCGAAGGGTTGGTGGTGGCCGTTGGTGTCGGGTGTCGTCTCCGTAGTGCTCGGCGTACTCATCCTGTTGGAATGGCCGGAGTCAGGGCTCTTCTTCATCGGGCTCTTCATAGCCATCGAGCTCATCTTCAACGGCTGGGCTTATGTCTTCGTCGCGCTCGCGGCGCGCGCCGCAGCCAAGACACGTCAGAATCAAGGAACTGTGAGCGCCTGACGGGATCACCGCACGCAGCCCAAGGGGGCCCGCCGCAGGCCGTCGCCCGCATGCTACGCCTGCCGGCGGAATGGGAGCCGCAACATGCGGTCATGCTCACCTGGCCCCACGCGGCCACTGACTGGGCTGGCCAGCTCGAGGATGTGGAGGCGGTCTATTTGCGCATCGCCTCACGCATTGCCCACCGCCAACGGCTGCTCGTGGTCTGCAACGACCCTGACCATGCCGAGCACGTGCGCCGGCTCGTGGTCAGCGTGGGTGTGGCACCGCCGACGGTGGGTCTCGCGGTGGCCCCGAGTGATGACACCTGGTCTCGAGATCACGGGCCGCTCACGGTGACCGACGTCGCGGGCCGAGCGCAGGTCGTGGATTTCCGCTTCAATGGCTGGGGAGCCAAGTACCCGGCGGCGCAGGATGACCGCATCACCGCTCGGCTCCACGCCGACGGCTGGCTCGGAGACGCCGAGCTGGTGACAAGCCTGCTGGTGCTGGAAGGCGGCGCCATCGACACCGACGGCGAAGGCACAGCTCTGGCGGTGCGCCGCACCCTGGTAGACCCGGCGCGCAACCCGGGCTGGGATCAACCCCACATCGAGGCCGAGCTGGCGGCGCGCCTGGGACTCAGGCGCGTGCTTTGGCTGCATGAAGGGCAGCTCGACGGTGACGACACCGACGGCCATATCGACACCCTCGCGCGCTTCTGCACACCCGCCACCATCTGCCATGTGACGGCACACGCGGCGGCCTCCCCTGCCGAGCGCGGCGCCCTGACAGCGCTGGCGCAGGAGCTCGCCAGACTGCGCCGCAGCGACGGCCGGCCCTACACGCTGGTGCCGCTGCCGGCGCCTGCCCCTATCCACGACGAGCAGGGCGCACCACTGCCTGCGAGCTATGCCAACTTCCTAATCATCAATGGCGCCATCCTAATGCCAGGCTACGGCGACCCAGCGGACGCCGTTGCCGCCGAGCGGCTGGCGGCCTGCTTCCCCGGACGTACGGTGGAGGTGGTGGACTGTCGGCCTCTGATCCGCCAGGGCGGCAGCCTGCACTGCATCACAATGCAGCTGCCCGCGGCGCTTGGGGTACCGGTAAACCGGAAACACTGATCGGCCAGGCCAAAGACTTAGCGAGCCACTTGGCCTTCTCGGGTGTCGGGACGGACGGTCTGCGCCGGCATCTCAGAGACAATGCCGGCGGCTGGCTTCGCAGCTACTGGTGCAGCTGTAGAACCGCCATCCTCGGCAGCAACTTGACTCGCGGCGGCCAGCACTAGGCTGAGGCCACCCGCAACGAGTGTTGGAAACATGGCTTTCTCCAGTCGACGCCCCAGGCGGCGCCAGGGATTCTGTCCTTATCTATATTAGCCATGCCTTATGAACAGCAAGCGACCAAATTGCAGCAAATTGCAACGGTCCGTGACAATTGATGACCAGACTGGCGCACGATGCGCTATGGCAGGATCTCGATGGGTGTGCCGTCACTGACGTAGCGCCAGATCTCGTCAACAGCCATGTTGGACACAGCGATACAGCCCTGCGTCCAGTCCTCTTCGCGGATGGCATCGCGCAAGTGCGCGAAGCGCACGCTGCGGGGCTCCCCGTGAATCATGATGGCGCCGCCCGGATCCCAGCCCCGACGCGCAGCCTTGAGGCGGTCCTCAAGGTTCGGATAGGAGATATGTAGGGCCTTGTAGAAATTGCTGCGTGCATTGCGCCCGCTGATGGTGTAGCGGCCCTCCGGCGTGCGGTTGTCGCCCTGGCGCTGCTTGTGTCCCTCCGGCTCGATGCCGAGACTCACCCGATAGGTGCGAAACGGCTTGCCGTCGCGCATGAGGTACAACCGCCGCTGGCTCTTTTTCACCAGGATCTTGTCGGCGAAGTGCCCGCCGCGAGCCACCGGCTCTGCCGGCTCCTGCGCACGCTGCGCAGCACAACCCGGAAGCACGGACATGGCCGCCACTGAGCCCGTGAAACAAAGGACCATGCCGAAGCCAGCGGCGGCACGAAGGACGGCGGAAAACATCTGGGGACACCTGCTGGGGGATATCTACCGGGGATGGCGGCCTGCTCTCGCAGCGCCTGCCACTTTGTACACCAGTCTACCAGCCGCCAGCGGCCCGCAGCGCGCGGGGTGCGACCGACGCGTTGCTACCGTAGCGAGCCGAGGCGCAGGGGCGCTCAACGACGCCCCGATGCCTGCCGAAAAACCCGATGCGAGCCAATCATTAAAGCCCCGTTACACTTGATCTGCGTCTTTGTCGGCCAAGTGCCGACGGGAGTAGCGTAGCCTGCAAACCATCGCAGGAGGTTATCCATGGCACGCGTTCTGATCCTGGGCGCAGGCATTTCCGGGCACACAGCCGCCCGCTATCTCGGTAAGTGGGTCGGGCAAGAGCACGAAGTGATCGTCGTCTCGCCCAACGCCAAGTGGAACTGGATACCGTCCAACATCTGGGTGGGCGTGGGCGAGATGACGGAGAAACAGGTCACCTTCGACCTCGAGCCCATCTACCGGAAGATCAACGTCAAATTCCACCAGGCACGCGCCCTAACCATCCACCCGGACGGCGGCGGCGCTCTGGCCGAGCCGCATGTGATGGTGGAATACACCGACCCGGCCCGCAGCGGCGAGAGCGCGGCGCTGCCCTACGACTACCTCATCAACGCCACCGGTCCGAAGCTCAACTTCGGCGCCACCCCCGGGCTTGGCCCGGATGGGGGCTACACCACGTCCGTCTGCACGCCGCAGCACGCCCTGCACGCCAACGAGCAGCTGCAGGCGGCCATCGCCGCGATGAAGCAGGGTGAGCAGAAGACCTTCGTCATCGGGACGGGCCACGGCATGTGCACCTGCCAGGGCGCCGCCTTCGAGTACATCTACAACGTCGACCACATGCTGCGCGGGGCCGGCGTACGCGACAAGGCACGGCTGGTGTGGATCAGCAACGAGTACGAGCTCGGCGACTTCGGCATGGGCGGCGTGCACATCAAGCGCGGCGGCTACATCACCAACGGCAAAGTCTTCGCCGAGTCGCTGATGGTGGAGCGCGGCATCGAATGGATCGTGCGCGCGGCAGTCAAGAAGGTGGAGCCGGGCAAGCTCACCTACGAGCTGCTCGACGGCAGCGAGCACCAGCTCGAATTCGACTTCGCGATGCTGATCCCCCCCTTCGCAGGCCAGCCGCTCAAGGCGTTCGATGCCGAGGGCAACGACATCACCGGCGAGCTGTTCGCACCCAACGGCTTCATGAAAGTGGACGCGGACTACACGCCGAAGCCCTTTGAGGACTGGACCAAGGCCGACTGGCCGCGCACCTACCAGACGCCAAAGTACAAGAACATCTTCGCCATCGGCATCGCCTTTGCGCCGCCTCACCCCATCAGCAAGCCCATGAAGAGCCCCAGCGGCACGCCCATCAGCCCCACGCCGCCGCGCACGGGCATGCCGTCGGCCGCCATTGGCAAGGCCGTGGCCGAGAACATCCGAGATCTCCTGCAGGGGAGCGTGGAGCTCACCCACACCGCATCCATGGCCGAGATGGGCGCCGCCTGTGTGGCCTCCACCGGCTTCCACATCTCCAAGGGCACAGCAGCCACCATGACGGTCTATCCCGTGGTGCCCGACTACGAGACCTATCCCGAGTACGGCCGGGACTTGAGCCTCACCTTCGGCGAGATCGGCCTCGCCGGGCACTGGATGAAATACATCCTGCACCATGTGTTCATGTACCAGGCGAAGCTGCGCCCTGGCTGGTCGGTGCTGCCCGACTGAGCCATCGCCGAGACCAGCCAAGGCCGGCTGCACGGCCGCTCGCTCCTCCCGGAGGCGGCTGCCCCGTCCGGGGGCTTGAGCATTGCACCCTGAGGTTCAATCATGTCTACCGATTCCATCCCCGCGAAACCCAAGAATAAAGAGCCCTACCAGCAGGCCTACTATCCGCCCGTACCGACAGGCTACATTCGTTGGGTGCGCACGAGTATTGTTTGGCAGTTCATCCGCTTCTGGGTGATCAACTTCAAGATCCTGCGGCTGCTGCTCAAGTCCCACCACTGATGTGTTCATGGCGGTGGCCACGGACGGCCCCACTCTCGTTAAGGTTCCAACGTCGCCACGCCGCTGGCGGCCGATGCGCCGACTGAAGAGCCTGGAGCCCACAAGATGCGGTCGGCCAAAAAAATGCCAGCTGAATGCGTCGGTACCCGCCGCCGCTGTGACGCGGCGATGCGCGCTTCAGCCGTGATACTCGCGGTGGCGACCCTGTTCGCCGGCGGCTGCCGTACGTTCATCAAGGACGCGCCCGAGGGTCGGTGGATCGGCGCCGAACCCGGCGGCAGTCTCACGCTGAACCGGACCGTGCCCATGCCGCAGGGCCGCACGCGCATCTTCCTCGTGAACGGCAAAGCCCGTCGCAACGGCGCCAGCTACCAAACAAGCTGCGCGCTGGAAGTGCGGCAGATCGAACGCGACCGCGACCGCAAGCTCGCTCCGGGACGCTACCGCATCACCCGCATTCAACAATACTGGACCGAGGTTGCCGCAGTGGGGCCCGATCGCGTCCGCTTTCGATTCGCCGGCCACGGCGACGGCGGGGACGGCCAATCGATGATCCAGACCGGCTATCGCTTCTACCTCGCGGGCGACAACCCGGACCTGTGGCGGCTCACTTGCCTCGGCGTATTGGCGGACCCGCCGTGGGCCGACCCGCCCAGCCTCGCGGAGATCCAGGCCGCCCTCGGCCCTGTGGCGACCCTGGACATCCGGCCGCAGGGCGACCCAGGGCCGGGTTAATATACCCGCCACACATGGGTTTTCGGCCGCGATGCACGCCTCTCGCACCCGATCGCTGCGTGACGACTCCTCGCCATAGTGGTGACTATGACTCGT
>NZ_JAIFKJ010000142.1:531-7491 GCF_019695415.1 Thiohalocapsa sp. | reverse complement strand
TTTTTTGTTTGGTCCGGGCGGCAGGATTCGAACCTGCGACCCCCACAACCCCATTGTGGTGCGCTACCAGACTGCGCTACGCCCGGAAGCCCACCAGTATACCCAAGCGCGACGCCGTGCCGCAACGCGGGATGCAGTCCCATCCCTGCTGTCGTTGCGCTCAGTGCTGCCGGCGCTTCAGATCGTGCAAAAGATCTTCCAGCTCCAAGCGCATCTGGCGAATGATTTGATGGCTCTGAGAACTGTCGTGCTTGGCGCTCTCACCGGAGAGCTGCTGGCGGGCACCGCCGATGGTGAAGCCCTGCTCGTAGAGCAGCGAGCGGATCTGGCGCACTGTCACGACATCGTGACGCTGGTAATAGCGGCGGTTGCCGCGGCGCTTCACGGGCTTGAGCTGCGGGAACTCCTGCTCCCAGTAACGCAGCACATGCGGCTTGACGTCGCACAGCTCGCTGACCTCACCGATGGTGAAATAGCGTTTGCCCGGGATCGGTGGCAGATCGTCGACGCTATCGGTCGTGTCCGACATAGGCTTCGACCCGCGACTTGAGCTTCTGACCCGGCCTGAAGGTCACCACGCGGCGGGCCGTGATGGGGATCTCCTCGCCCGTTTTGGGATTGCGCCCTGGACGCTGCTTCTTCTCGCGCAGGTCGAAGTTACCGAAGCCCGAGAGCTTCACCTGCTCGCCGTTCTCCAGAGCCGAGCGTATTTCCTCGAAGAAGGACTCGACGACCTCTTTCGCCTCGCGCTTGTTGAGTCCGAGCTCCTCGTAGAGGTGCTCGGCCATGTCTGCCTTCGTCAATGCCATAGAGCGTCTCTTTGCGGTGCATGTGCCGATGCGCGGCCGGCGCTGATTGCGGCCTTTGCGCGGGCGCCAACCCTTGGTTGTCGCGCCGATGCCCCTTGCGATGCGCCCGCTCTTGGTCGCCGGATCAGGCCCTGAGCTCTGCCCCCGCATCTCGGCGCAGGGCGGCGAGCACCCTGTCCACGACAGCGGCCACGTCATCGTCTGTAAGTGTCTGAGAAACGTCTTGCAGAATCAATCCCAAAGCCATGCTTTTTCGGCCCGAATCGATCTTTTCGCCGACATAGACGTCGAACAGGACCAAATCCCGCAGCAAATCACCCGCTGCCGCCCGCACTGTGGCACGGACGGCCTCGAAGGGCACACCCGCATCAACCACGATGGCCAGGTCGCGGCGGATGGACGGGAACTTGGACAGCGCGGTGAAGGCGGGCCGAGGGGCGCCGCCGAGTGTGTCGGTAGCAAGCTCGAACAGCTGCACCGTCACCGGCAGGTCGAGGGCTGCCGCGAGCGACGGATGGATGGCCCCGAGCCAGCCCACCGAAGCGCCGTCCCGCTCCAGCCGCGCACACTGCCCGGGATGCAGCGCAGGGTGCACCGCCGGCAGGCAGCTCACCGCGTCCGCACAGCCTGCCGCCCGAAGCAGGGCCTCCACGTCGGCCTTGACGTCGAAGAAGTCGGTGTCTCGCGTGGAAGCACTCCACTGCTCTGGAAGCACGGGCCCAACGGCAACGCCGGCGAGCATGGGCTCCTGATGCAGCGCATCACCGTCAGGGCGAAAGCGCAGCCCCGCCTCGAACAGGCGCACGCGCGACTGCTGGCGTGCCAGATTCTGGCGCAGGGCGTGCAGCAGCCCGGGCCAGAGGCTGGTACGCATCACCGACAGCTCCGCCGACAGCGGATTGGCCAGGGCCAGAGGCTCCACTTGCGGATCCACCAGCCTCTGCAGCTCCGGACTCACGAAGCTGTAGGTAACGGCCTCGAACCAGCCGCGGTCGAGCAGCAGCCGACGGGAGCGAGCCGCGTCATAGGCCATCTCGAGCGGGGCACGCGTGGTGGCGGCGGAGCGGGCATGGGTCACCGGAATGCGATCATAGCCATGCACGCGCCCAAGCTCGGCAATGAGGTCCACCTCCAGCTGGAGGTCGAATCGACCCGCCGGCGGCGTCGCCCGCCAGCCGTCCTCGGTGGCAGTGAGTGCCACGCCGAGCCGATCGAGGATGTCCTCCACGGCGGCATCTTCGAGCCCGAGGCCCAGCACCTGCCCGATGCGCCGGCGCCGGAGCTGGATCTGCCGCGGCGCCGGCAGCTGATCTTCGGCGGCGGCCTCCACCACCGGCCCGGGCTCGCCACCGGCCACCGCGAGCAGCAGCGCCGTTGCCCGCTCCATGGCACCCGCACAACCCGTAGGGTCCACACCGCGCTCGAAGCGATGCGACGAGTCCGTATGCAGCCCATAGCTGCGCGCCTTGCCGGCGACGGCGGCGGGGGCAAAGAATGCGCTCTCCAGCAGGATGTCCCGGGTGTCGGACCCAACGGCACTGTCGGCACCGCCCATGACGCCGGCGAGTGCCAGCGCCTTTTTTGCATCGGCGATCACCAGCGTGTCCACCCGCAGCGTCGCCGTCTCGCCGTTCAACAGGCTCAGCGCTTCACCCTCTTGGGCCATGCGTACCTGGATGCCGCCGTCGATGCGCGCAAGATCAAAGGCGTGCATGGGCTGGCCAAGCTCGAGCAGCACGTAATTGGTGACGTCGACGGCAATGCTGAGCGGACGGACGCCGCTGCGGCGCAAGCGCTCCTGCATCCAGAGCGGCGTCGGCGCGCTTGCATCGACCCCGCGCACCACCCGGCATAGATAGCGCGGACAGGCCGCCGGAGCTGCCAGCTCCACAGGCAAAGCCGCCTCGATGGCGGGCGGCACGGGGGAGATGCTCGGCGCGCGCACATCCACGCGGTTCAGCACGCCAACGTCACGGGCGACGCCGGCGACGCTCAGGCAGTCCGCACGGTCCGGCGTCAGGTCCAGCTCGATACAGTGGTCGTCCAAGGCCATCCAGGCACGCAAGTCTTCTCCCACCGGCGCGTCGCCGGGGAGCACCATGATGCCGTCCGCGCTCTCCGCGAGGCCCAGCTCAGCGGCGGAGCAGATCATGCCATGGGACTCGACACCGCGGAGCTTGGCGCGCTTGATTTTGAAGTCTCCGGGCAGCCGTGCGCCGACGGTGGCCACGGGCACCCGCTGCCCGGCGGCGACATTGGCAGCGCCGCAGACGATGCCGACGGGCTCGCCGTCGCCCGTATCCACCTGACAGACGCGCAGCTTCTCGGCATCCGGATGCGGCGCCACCGCCTGCACATGGCCGACGACCACGCCCGTGAAGGCGGGCGCTGCCGGCTCCACGGCGTCCACCTCCAGCCCGGACAGGCTCAGCTGGTCTGCAAGGGCTTGGGTGTCGAGCGGCGGGTCGACCCACTCACGCAGCCAGGCTTCGCTGAAGCGCATGGAAAACAGTCTCCGGTGATGATGACAGCGCGCCCGGGCCGCCGGTGCAGACGGCCGTGAGCGACAACCAGGACGCTAGGCAAACTGGCGAAGGAAGCGCAGATCGTTCTCGAAGTAGAGGCGGATGTCGTCGATGCCGTAGCGCAGCATGGCCAGGCGCTCGACACCCATGCCAAAGGCGTAGCCGAGCCAGCGCTCCGCGTCGATGCCCACATGCCCCAGCACCGCGGGGTGGATCATGCCGCAGCCCAGCACCTCCAGCCAGCCGCTTTGCTTGCAGACCCTGCAACCTGCACCGCCGCACTTCACGCACTGCACATCCACCTCCGCCGAGGGCTCGGTGAACGGAAAATAGGACGGCCGGAAGCGAAGCTTGAGGGCCTCATCCTCGAAGAAGTTGCGCAGGAAATCGTAGAGCACGCCCTTCAAGTCCGCGAACGTGGCCTGCTCGTCCACCAGGAACCCTTCCACCTGATGGAACATGGGGGTGTGAGTCAGGTCCGAGTCGCAGCGGTAGACCCTCCCCGGCGCGATGACGCGAAACGGCGGCTGTCGGTGCTCCATGACGCGGATCTGCACCGGTGACGTGTGGGTGCGCAGCAGGCGGCCGTCCGGGAAATAGAAGGTATCGTGCATGGCCCGGGCGGGATGGTGCGCCGGGATGTTGAGGGCCTCGAAGTTGTGGTAATCGTCCTCCACCTCCGGGCCCTCCTCCACGCCGAAGCCGGCATTGGCGAAGAGCTGCTCGATGCGCTCCAGGGTGCGGGTGACCGGGTGCGCGGCGCCAATCTGCTGGCCGCGGCCCGGCAGGGTCACGTCCACGCGCTCGGTCGCAAGGCGCGCCTCCAAGGCGACCCGCTCCAGATCGGCCTTGCGCACGTCCACCGCAGCCTGCAGCTCGGATTTGGCGCGGTTGATCGCTTGACCGGCGGCCGGGCGCTCGTCCTTGGGCAGTGTGCCGAGCGCCTTGAGCTGCGCGGTGAGCCGGCCGCTTTTGCCAAGGTAGTCGACCCGCACGCGGTCGAGCGCGGCGAGGTCGTCGGCGCCGGCGATTGCCTTCAGGGCAGACCCCTTGAGCGCATCGAGATCGGGGGCATTGCCGTCGCTCATGATGTTGCTTGCTCGGGCTCAGGCGATGGGATTGATCAACATGGCCAGGAGCAACCGGGCACCCAGCGCGCAATCGTCAGCGGCGGCGCAGCATGCGCCGAGCGTTTTAAGGTTCAAGGGCACGGCGCGAGGACCAGTTGGAGGAGCCGGGCCGGCTTGCGCCGGGCAGCCGCGGCTCGAGCGCGGCCCAGCGGCTGGGCAAGATGCCCGGGCGACCTTGGCGCCCGCCCGCCGAAGCCTTCTGCAACGGACGAGCAGCCAATGCCCGGGGCAAGCGCCCGGCAGTCAGGCCAGCGCAGCCTTTGCCTGCTCCGCGATAGCCGCGAACGCCGCCTCATCGTGATAGGCGATATCCGCCAGCACTTTGCGGTCCATGTCGATGCCGGCCTTGTTCAGGCCGTCCATGAAGCGACTGTAAGAGAGGCCGTTCATGCGCGCAGCCGCATTGATGCGCTGAATCCAAAGCGAGCGGAAATCGCGCTTGCGCTGGCGACGGTCTCGATAAGCATACTGGCCAGCCTTGATGACGGCCTGCTTGGCGACGCGGTAGACCTTGGAGCGGGCACCGTAGTAACCCTTGGCCTCCTTCAAAACCTTCTTGTGACGGGCGTGGGCAGTCACGCCGCGTTTGACGCGTGGCATGGGGCAGTCCTCCGGCTAGCAGTACGGGATCATGCGACGTGCGGCACGCACGTCGGCCTTGTGGAGCAGGTGAGCTTTGCGCAGTTGTCGCTTGCGCTTGCTGCTCTTCTTGGTGAGGATGTGCCGCCGGTGGGAGGCGATGCGCTTGAAGCTGCCTGTGGCGGTGCGGGCGAAGCGCTTCGCCGCACCGCGATTGGTCTTGAGCTTGGGCATTTTGATTCTCCGTCTGTTAAGCCGAATCGAGCTTGTGCGCGATTAGGCTTATGGGTTTTGGATGCGGCTTGCCGGAAGCCCTGGCCCGGTGCCGCTCATTGTGGGCTCGCGGTACCTGCGAACCTTTGATGCCGGCGTACCGTTGCGCACCGGCGGCGCCAACGCTTTGCGCTGGCCCTATTTCTTGCGTGGGCCGAGCACCATGACCATCTGCCGGCCTTCCATCTGCGGCTGCTGCTCTACGGTGCTGATGTCCGCGAGGTCGCTTTCCACGCGCCGCAGCAGCTCTAGCCCCAGCTCCCGGTGGGCATGCTCGCGGCCGCGGAAACGCATCGTAACCTTCGCCTTGTCGCCGTCGTTCAGGAAACGCGTGAGGTTACGCAGCTTGACCTGGTAATCGCCGATATCGGTGCCGGGGCGGAACTTGACCTCCTTGACCTGCACCTGCTTCTGCTTCTTGCGCGCCTCGGACTTTTTCTTCTTCTGATCGAACAGAAAGCGGCCGAAGTCCATCAGACGACAGACCGGCGGCTCGGCGTTCGGCACGATCTCCACCAGATCGAGGCTAGCCTCGGCGGCCTTGGCCTTGGCCTCGTCGAGATCGACGACGCCGATCTGATCCCCGTCCGCGCCGATCAGGCGTACCTCCGATGCCGTGATCTCATCGTTGACGCGGTTGCGTTTTGGTGCAGCGATAGCAGGCTCCTCCTTACGGAACTGAAAACTCTCTCTAACAACGCGCGGCGGTCATGACCCAAGGGACGCGCCATACCCCCAAGCGCCCCACGCGCCACGACGCCGACTCGCGCGGCGCGCGGTCAGTGGCGCTGCGCGACGGCCGTGCTCAGGGTTTCGATGAAGGCCGCAAGCGGCATGGCCCCATGGTCTTGTCCCTTCCGGTCCCTGACGGCGACTTGGCCCTGTTCCACCTCACGGTCACCGACCACCAACAGGTAGGGTACCCGTTGCAGCGTGTGGGCGCGGATTTTATAGCCGATCTTCTCGTTCCTCAAGTCGGACTCCACGCGGAATCCCTTGTCATGCAGCGCCTTAGTGACTTCGCGCACGGTCTCGGCCTGGCGGTCGGTGATGTTCATGACCACCGCCTGCACCGGTGACAGCCAGACCGGCATGACCCCTGCGTAGTGCTCGATGAGGATGCCGATGAAGCGCTCCATGGAGCCGAGGATGGCGCGGTGGATCATGACCGGCACCTGGCGGGTGTTGTCCTCGGCGACATACTCGGCGCCGAGCCGCCCGGGCATGGAGAAGTCCACCTGGATGGTGCCGCACTGCCAGGCGCGGCCAATACTGTCATGAAGGGTAAACTCGATCTTCGGCCCGTAAAAGGCGCCCTCCCCCGGCTGCACCTTGAAATCGAGCCCCTTGTCTCGCAGAGACTTGTCCAGCGCAGCCTCGCCCTTGTCCCAGAGATCGTCACTGCCGACCCGCTTGTCCGGGCGCAGGGACAGCGCAAGCTCGATGCTGTCGAAGCCGAAGTCCCGGTAGGTCTCGAAGACCATGTCGATCAGCGTCGTAACCTCCGCCTGAAGCTGGTCCTCGGTGCAAAAGCAATGCGCGTCGTCCCGCGGACACAGGAGGCGCGCACACACGCCCCGCAGCGGGGCCGAGGGCCGCGTGGGGTGAAGACGACCCAACCCCGCCCAGCCGAGGAGCCGGTAG
>NZ_JAIFKJ010000142.1:0-521 GCF_019695415.1 Thiohalocapsa sp. | reverse complement strand
GGTTCTGGGCGCGCCGCACCGGTTGCGGGGTGGGAGCGCAAGGGGTGGGTTGGGGTTGTCGAAGCCGAGTTCACGTTAGGTCTCGAACACCATGTCGTTCAGGGTCGCGACCTCGTCCTGCAGCTGATCCTCGGTGCAAAAGACGTGTGCGTCGTCCTGAGTGAAGCGGCGTGCCCGCATGAGGCCGTGCAGTGTGCCCGAGGGTTCGTTGCGGTGTACGACGCCGAACTCGGCGATGCGCAGCGGTAGGTCGTGGTGGCTCTTCAGGCCCTGGTTGAAGAGCTGGATGTGCCCCGGACAGTTCATCGGCTTGATGGCGAAGTCGTGGTCATCCAGGTGCGTGGTGAACATGTCGTCCGAGAACTTCTCCCAGTGCCCCGAGCGTTCCCACAGCGACCGGTCTAGGACCTGCCGCGTACCCACCTCCTGGTCACCGTACTCCCCCAGCTTACTGCGCACGTACCGCTCCCCCTCCCCTTGGTTGCCCCGGACCTTGTGGTGCCAGAATCCAATACCGGGGG
>NZ_JAIFKJ010000592.1 GCF_019695415.1 Thiohalocapsa sp. | reverse complement strand
GCGTGCTGGTACGGTCGGCGAACAGCTCCAACTGCTGTTCCTTGATGCGGTTCTCGATCTGCCAGCCATCATGCCTCCATAAGCGTGTTACGCAGCATGCTCAGTTGACGGCGGGTCGCCAACACGGACGTGCCGGGCCCACTGACGCGGTGCTTGGCGACGCGCACGTAAACGCTCGCACTCGGTCTCGTCGGCCCAGATGAGCCAGAGGTCGCGTCCGCGATGGGTGACCTGGCGGGCGCGGACCCACCGCTTGCGCACCCAACTGAACAGCGTGGGCGATGGCATGTCGAGCGCGCGTGCCAGGTCGCCCAGCAACCACTCATGCGGGTGCCGAGGTAAGTCGGCGGTGTGCTGCTGTTTGGGGGTGCCGCTGTGCAGCCCTTGGCGTGCCAGCAGCGTTGCGACCATGGGGCCGGTGAAGGTCTTGCGGCGCTTCGCGGGTCGCCAGTGTTCGCTGTTGAGCTGGCGGGCAATCTCGGGGCAGGCCAATCCCTGTTCGTGCAGCGCCACCACCCGAGCGAGTAGTTGCGGGTAGTAGCTCAGTTGCTGTAGGCGGGCGACCGGACGGGTAATGCGCGAGCGCGTGCGATGACCGCCAGCCCAGTGCACCTCGAGGGTTACTTGTTCGCTGTCGTCGAGCACGGTGACAAGGACCCGCTCGATGAGTTGGCGCACGATGGCCTGACGCTCGGCATCGGTCGTGGTGGCGGCCTGCCACAAGGCGGGAATGTCCGCGGCCAGGCGACGAATTTGGTCGCGCTCCTCGGCCGATACGGGGCTGGGCTGCTCGGCGAGGAAACGCTCGTAGTCGTGCTGCAACGCGGCCTGCGCCTCAAGGGCGGCTTCCCAGTGCTGCTCCAGCGTGCGTGCCACTAAGCGATTCTCCGGCTCCACGGCCTGGTACTGGCGTTCGGCACGCTGCGCCTCGTAGCGGGCCCGCTGCAGGCGTTGCTCCCACTGCTGGCGCTGACGCGCGCGTTCACCTTCGAGGTCTTCGGCGACCTGCAGGCTGATGTCCAGGGCCGCCGGCTGCAGGGCGGCGAAGACAAGCCGGCGCACCTCCTCGTCGAGGACCTCACCGGCCAACGACTGGCACAGCGGTTCGCCGTAATCCACGGCCATGCGCGAGCAGGTGTAGCGCAGTCCGCGGCAATTGTTGTTGTATTGGGTCGCCATGCGCAGACCACAGCGCCCGCAGATGAGCAAGCCGGACAACAGCGACGGGCCCTTGCGGACGACGCCACCGCCCTGCGCGGTGTTGGAGTGGAGCTGATCGAGATTGCGCTCGTACTGCGCCCAGGTGATGTAGGCGGGGAAGCGGTCCTTGAGCAGCACCTCCCAGTGCTCTGCTGGAGCCGTAGTACGCCCGGTCGCGGGTCGCCCGGGGATCTTGCGGCGCGGATCAACGGGGCGCCGGCCGTAGACGTAGGCGCCGGCGTAGGTTGGGTTGCGCAACAGATTGCTCAGTGTCATCCGCGCGGGGCGACGCCAGTCGATCTCGCCTTTGCGCACGCCGCTGGGCAGACGGTAGGGCAGGCGCAGATCGTGCTCGACCAGATAACGCAGCACCGCGTTGAGCGTCCCGCGGCGCTCGAACTGCTCGAAGACCGTCTCGATGACCGCGCGCGCCTGCTCGTCCGGGTCCTTCATGACCTCGCCCGAGGGATGGCGGACATAGCCCATCGGCAGGCGCAGCGCCAATTCCCCCCGCCGTGCCTTGGCGCGCTTGCCCTCGAGCATCCGCTGCTTGAGCACGTGCAGCTCCGCTTCAGACATGGTCCCCTTCAACCCCAGCAGCAAGCGGTCGTTGTAGCTGGTCGGATCATAGAGCCCATCGGCGTCGGCGATGAGCGTCGCGAAGACGGCACAGACCTCGAGCAATTGATACCAGTCCCGGGAGGAGCGGGCCAAGCGTGAGATCTCGATGCCCAGTACCAGGCCGACATGGTCCAGTCCCACCTCCGCCACCAAGCGCTGAAAGCCCGGTCGACCTTCCGCCGTGCTCCCGGAACGGCCGAGATCCTCATCGATGACGATGACCTGCGAGCGGGCCCAGCCCAAGGCGATCGCACGATCCACCAGTGCATATTGTAGGCGGGTCGACTCCTGGTGCCGATCGACCTGTTGCATCGTCGATTGGCGAACATAGACCACCGCGAGGCGATCGAGATGGCCGGTTCGGATCTTGCCGCCCAAGCGATCCAGTGCCTGCAGCGACGACGAGGCGGTGTCGGTTCTCATCGGCCTTCTCCTCCCCCGGCGGGGGCGGATCGAGACGGCGTTGAACCAATTCGGCGAGCAGTACAATCAGGCGTTGGCGGTGCCCCGACGGCAGCTGATACCAGTCCACCGGGAGCGTGCGCTTCATGCTCGCCTTCCAGCCATTTCGCGAGCTCCAACAATGCCTTAACGCCAAGTATTGGCGGCGATTGCTGGTTTGTCAAAAACGCCTCTACAGCGGTGTCTTCAATGGGGTATCTCGACGACCATCAAGACCTTTGACAACAAGACGATGATCGTTCCGAACAACAAGATCAGGGGCGACATCATCACCAACGCCAGCGGTGTCACCGAGCGGCGCGTCGACATGGA
>NZ_JAIFKJ010000506.1 GCF_019695415.1 Thiohalocapsa sp. | reverse complement strand
GGTGGGCACAGCGTCCCGCCTGTGGATGCCGGGCGTCGATCCACTCGCGCCACTGCGCCGCAGTGTCCGCGGCGAGCGTGACCACGGGCGGCTCTTCGCCATACTGACCGACTCTGAGCGCATGGAGGAGCAAGGCGCGAGCAAAAGGGCCGAAGCCCGCGACCAGCACATGCGGCAGCTGTCCGCCCGGCGGGTCCATGCTGCGGTGCAACGGCCAGCGTCCCAGCAGGATCCGGGCCGCCGTCGCGTAGGGATCCACCCGTTCGACCCGCAGGCAATCGGTACCCGGCGCTGCCGGCTCCGACACCGCGTCGGCGGCGCCTGTGGCCACTTCCTCGTCGGGCTCGCTCAGCACGAGCACACGCAGCGGTCGGCGGCGGTCCTGCGCGGCCTCCGACACCGCCGCCAAGCGCTCCTGCAGACGCTCGTCATCAGCGAGCAGCAGGACGTCTGCGCGAGGCGGAAGGCGGGCGACGCTTGCGAGCGAGCGCACCGACACCCCGCCCCCTACGAGCATTTTGCATGCCCGCCGCAGTAACGGCGCCTCGCCCAAGGCAAGGACAAGCGGCGCAGACCGCAGACCCATCAGCGCCCGTGCCGCGGTGTTGGATCAGTCAGAGGCATGCAGCAGTTGGCCGGCCTCGTCGACGACGGACACGGCGATGGGGATGCCTTCGCGAATACTGGCCGAGACCACGCAAAAGTCCTCGAATAGGTTCTTGCAGCGCTCAAAGCGTTTGCTGCCGGCGAGCTCATCGGCAACGATCAGCTTGACTTCGAGCCCACCGATGCGCAGGCGTTTCTGTGCATTGCGAACGAGTGTGCAGGTGGCCTCGGCGCGCAGAGTCCCATCCGGCGGCTCTTCCTTGCTCAGACAGTAAAGCAGGCTCGCCGACAGGCAATTGGCGGCAGCGGCGGCGAGTAACCGCGACGCATTCGGGCCTGCGGCCTCGCCAAGCGGCGGCGGCTCGTCCGTGAGCAGATCCGCGGCACGCTTCCAGTCGAAGCGGACATTGATCTGGTACCCCTCCTGCTGTTCCAGGTGAATGGTGAAGCGGCCTTGTTCTGACATGGCTCGATGGATCACTCCTCGCGGGTACATGAATTGACGGGCAACGCTGCGGGCGCACTGGCCGCCAGGAGGGCGGCGCTGCGAGCGCCGCACCCGCCAGGGACTCAATCCTGATCGCCGCCCGCCGCGCGCCTACGGTGGCTTGGGTTCTTTGGGTCGCGCCGCCTCCTGGCGGCCGTGCTGCGAAGCCCGGCACCGCGGCTGTGGCGCCGCCAATCGCCATCGGCGAGACGCATTCGATCCCGCCGCGGCCCCCGATACAGATACACCCAGGCCCGGCCATGCGGGGTGGCGATGACACGCCGGTCATAGAGCCTGGGGTAATCCTCCAGCTGGTCGAGACGGCGCAGCCCGGCCGCGTCGACGCCATAGACCTCGCCAAAGACCGCCGTTTCGCCGCCGTCCACCAGCCCCGGATAAGCGCCCAACACCAGCAGGGTGAACCGGGGCTCGGTGCGATGCGGGCCTAGAAAGCGTGCCGTCCGCAGCAGGTGGTGGTTCACCTCACCGCGCAGCAGCGTGCCATACACGAAGACCCGATGCTCCATAGATGACCCCGTCTGTGTCGGCGCCTTGGGCCGCGGTCATCAGGCCTCGATGCGGTTCCCGAGCACGGCTAAGAATTGGCGCACCTCGTCGTCTTCGACGTCGTCGCCGACCAACATCACGATTGTCTTGGCTGCCATCGTATGCACCTCCACGGCTCTGCGGTTGCCTGATACGCTTCAGTGCGTCCCTTGCCCCGGCACGAGTCTCGGCTGCCGGGGACTATAGCAAAGCCCGGAAGGTGCTGATGCCCATGTCCGATCGGTACGTCGACCACCCGGCCGCTACACCAACACCCCGTAGGCTGCGCGGACGCGGCAGTGCCGCAAACCCGGGCAGCCGCTTCGATGCGCACATCCGGGAGGCCGTCGACGACGGCTGGTGGCAGGAGGAAGACGCAACCGATCCGGGCACCGAGCTCGGCGTCGACACCAGCCGCAGCATCATCAGCTACAACGAGTCGCCCGACATCCCGTTCGATCGCAGCCTCAACCCCTACCGCGGCTGCGAGCACGGCTGCATCTACTGCTACGCGCGCCCGACCCACGCCTGGCTTGGCTTGTCCCCGGGGTTGGACTTCGAGCGGCGGCTGTTTCACAAGCCCAACGCCGCATCACAACTGCGCAGGGCATTGGCAAAGCCGGGCTATGCGCCGGCAACCTTGGTGCTCGGTGCCAACACCGATCCCTACCAGCCCATCGAGCGCCGACTCGGCACGACGCGCGCCGTTTTGGAGGTGTTACTGGAGGCGCGCCACCCAGTGGCCATCACCACCAAGTCTGCGCTCGTTCTGCGAGACCTGCCGCTGCTGCGGGAGCTTGCAGCAGCGCAGCTCGTGGCGGTGCAAGTGTCCATCACCACGCTGGACACCGAGCTCGCGCGCCGACTGGAGCCGCGTGCTGCGAGCCCCCGTCGACGCCTGCGAGCCGTCGCGGATTTGGCCGCCGCCGGGATCCCGACGGGTGTGCTTGTCTCCCCACTCATCCCTGGCCTCACCGACCAAGACCTGGAGCGCATCGTCGCGGCGGCCGCCGAGGCCGGTGCCGTGCGCGCCGGCGCCCTCCTCCTGCGTCTGCCGCTTGAGGTGAAGGATCTCTTCACCGAGTGGCTCCAAACCCACTACCCAGAGCGGGCCGACAAGGTCGTGTCGCTGATCCGCCAGTGCCGTGACGGAGCGCTCAACGCCAGCGCGTTCGGCGAGCGCATGACGGGCACAGGCGCCGTGGCGGACCTGCTCCAGCAGCGCTTTCGCCTCGCGCTGCGCCGCCACGGGCTTGACCGCCAAGACAGCGGTTGGCAGCTCTCCGCGGCGGAGTTCTGCCCGCCGCCCATTGGCCCATTCCAACGGTCGCTCTTCGACTCAGATACCACCTGAGGCACCCAGCAGCCGTCAACGCCAACGCCAACGCCAACGCAGGCGGGCTTTCGCGGCGCGCAGACGGTCTTCAATCCAAAATCGTAACAGCGGCCTGCGCACTTCCACCCATCGCATCTGCCCGACATGGGACGCCAGACTTCGCTTGTACTGACTGTCGCCCATCAGGAAATCGTACAGACGATGCCCCTGCGCGAGACTGTGCTCAATTGCCAATGAGTGAGACACCAGCCCCGGCTTGCGCTTATTGTCGTCGGCATAGTGAAAGCCGCTCTGGTAACTCATCACCCGCCCCGCGCTGACCAGGTTGTACAAGTATCCAATGTTGCCCTCGTTGCTCGCGATCGTCAGCAGCTGAAGCTGCCCTCGCTGCATCGCCCTTTGCAGCACAAGGTCGTGGAACCGCGTCGCGAACTCGCTGCCGAAGGCACCTGGTTGTCCCCGGCCGTGCCAATACTGGGTGTGCACCCGCTGAAGCTCACCAAAGACGTGCCGCGCTTCTGCCAGGGTTTGCGCCTGCGAAACGTGCAACGCCTCCACGCCGCCGTAGGCCTTGTAGGCCCGACGGATCTGATACCGTGTGTTGCGACTCAAGGTATCCATATAGTGCTCGCCGGCGTCCCTGATGGCGTCGAGGTCCACCCAGTAGTACGGGCGGCTGTAGCGCTCCACGACCGACAAGCGCTCGGCACGGGCGGATGCCGCCAGTGCTTGCGCTTGCGCGCCCTCCGGGACACTGGAGAGACGCAGGCGATGCCATGCGCGCCGATGTCTGTTCAGCTCCGTCAGAATCGCCTTCCACACAGGGCGTGCGATGCCGGGGTCTGCAAGCACGCCATTGTGCTCCACCGTCACGGCATCCTCGACGGCGCGCCCCGTCTCGTGCAGTTGCAAGGTCCGTGGCAGCCAGACGGCAACGGGCGAGCGCGGCACCTTGCCGAAGATCGCAAGTGCCAACGTCTGCCCAGCATCGGTGACGCGGAGCAGCCACAGCGATGATCGGTCCGATACCGCGTCAAGCCACGAGCCGACCCAGGACCAAGAGCCGAAAAACGACTCGCACGACTGCGCTTCCAGCGATGTCCACTCGCTACCGAGCCAGGCGAGATCGCAGTCGGAAAGGGTCAGGACCTCAGCTTTCACAGCGGTTGAAGCCGAACAACGCAGGAGCTGGTAAGCGCATACTCAGGCAGACGAGCCGGACCCGCCAGTCACTGGACTGCGCATATTCCAAACCAGCCGCAGCAAGAACCTGGGCCGTGTGCGATCCCAAGGTGTGAATCGAGGCAGCAGGAAGCGGTCCGTCTCTTTGCCGGTCACGCCGGACTGCGTCGTCAAGGCCGCCTGATAACCCATTTGTTTCACGATGCCGCAGTGCTCTGGCCCGAAGTCCCGCCCCGGCAGACCGTTCGGGTAGGCGAAAAACCGGACCTGGTCACCGGTGATTGCCTCGAGGTCCTCTTTATTCGCACCGACTTCGTGCCGCGCCTGCGCCGATGAAAGGCCCGTCAATATCGGATGGTTCACCGTATGGCCGCCGATCTCCACGCCCATGTCGCTCAGCGCCCGGACTTGCGCGCGCGAGAGCATCGGCGAGCGCAAGTCTGGGACGTACCGCCGGGCGATCTCCGCAGTCAGCTCCTCGCGCTGAGCACGAGGGCGATACTTGAGAGTATTGAGCAACGCCTGCAGCGCCAGCCTGCGTGCCGCAGGCGTGTCAAGCGGGTGAGCGCCCAGCCCAAGGTCGGATAAGTCGAGTGCGCGATCCTGGACGGCACGAACTGCCTCGATCACGCGATCGTTCCACATCACCTGTCCGTCGAGGAATCCGCTTGCGACAAACACCGTTGCGGGTACGCCGTAGCGGGCCATGATCGGTGCCGCGACTGTGAGATTATCCGCGTAGCCATCGTCGAAGGTGACGCAGACGGCGCGCGCCGGGAGTTGCCCACGGTCGAGCAGTGCCAGGCCTTCCCCGAGCGACACAGGCGCACAGTGCTCTGCGAGCAACTGCATGATCTCGCTGAACCAGGCGACGTGCAGCTCATCCGGCTGCAGCGGATCGGCCTCGGGGAGCACGCGATGCAGAAAGAGCACTGACAAGCGCTGACGCGACGTCGGCGTGAGTAGCCGTACCAGCAAGCCCAACGCGAACGTCTGCGCCGGCTCGCGCACACGCGCCAGAGCAGCGCCGGACAAGGTCTCCGAAGGGGTCCACATCACGGAAGCTCACCATTACATAGCGTCACCGCGGGCTGAATAATGCTGCCGACACACGGACAGATCCCGCCGAGCGGTGAGCGCCATTAGACGGCCCTGTCAGCCGCGGGCTGGGCACAGCCCTAGATTTGCAGCGTCTGACGACTCCGCGCACCGACGCCGTGGAGATCCGCAAAGGCCCCAGCGCAGCGTGACAGCGACGGTTATCCCTGCCTCCGAAGTGCGGGTCGGGCCGGTGCCCGCCCGCTGCGCCGAAAGGGCTCGCAGCAACGCCCCATGATGCCACGAAAAGCTGTCCAAGCGCCGCATTCCCCAGCGCCGCATGCGCACCGAGAACCCAGCATGTCCGCCCTGACAGCAAAGGTGCCGCACACGCTGTGCACCCGCACATGGTCGCCAGCGCCGAGACACACAGGGCCCAGACCAGTGCGCAACGCCCGTTTCGAGGTCTCCTGGCCGCACACCCACCAGTGTCAAGGGCTCCAGCGCGCTCAGAGTGGGAAATCCCCAGCCGCGTGGCGGCGCCTAAAATGCTATCGTGCGCGCGCGTCCCAAGCCCCCTGGCGACGAGCCCCACCGTGAAGATACAGATTCATTGGCCTTGCCTCTTACAAAATCCAACGGAGCCGGATCTGTTCAGCCGCCGGGGTTTCTCCCGACACCTTCGTTTCAAGCGCTTGAGAAACTTGACAATGGCGGAGCCGCCTGCGCCGGACGGGAAACGCCAATGAATCGGTGTTTCCCTATGCCCGGGCAACGCCATCAAACCAGGCCATGACGGCGAACGAGACATGAGCACATCGACAAATCTTGATCTGTGGCAGCAGTACGGCCCGCATCTACTGGTGCTACAACCGTTCATGGACAGCGTGCTGTGCGGCGGTGAAGGCTGCTACGTCGTCGATGCCGACGGCAGACGGATACTCGACCTGGCGGGCGGCCAGTTTTGCACGGTGCTCGACTATGACGACAAGCGCCTACCCCAGGCCATCGCAGCGCAGGCCAAGAAGCTGATCCATATTGGCGACCAATATGTGTCGGAGAACGTGCTCACTTGCGTCGCCAAAATCGCCGAGATCACTCCGCCCAAACTCACCAAGAGCGTGCTGCTCTCGACAGGCTCCGAGGCCAACGAATGCGCCATGCGTATGGCTAAGGTCGCCACGCAACGTACGGGCATGCTCGCCTACGATCGTGGCTACTACGGTATTTCCCTGGCCACTCGTAACCTGAGTGCCATTTCTGACATCTACGGCAAGGTCGACTTTCAACCGACCATCCCGGGCCAGCTGCGCCTCATCACACCAAACTGTAGCCAGTGTCCATTGCAGCTTCGACATCCCGAATGTGGCCTGCAATGCCTAAAGCTGTCGGTCGACCAAATCTCTAACCAAGTCGAGAACATCGCCGCGGTCATCGTCGAGCCCATCATCTCGGCCGGAGGCATGATCGTCCCGCCCGTGGACTATGTGCGGGAGCTCGCCCGCTTCGCCGCTTCCATCGGTGCCCTTTTCATCGCCGACGAGGCCCAGACTGGGTTCGGCCGCTGCGGTACCTGGTTCGACATCGAACATTACGAGGTCGAGCCAGACATCCTCGTGTTTTCCAAAACCAGTGGTAACGGCTATCCCACCGCCGGGGTGGTTGTCTCCGACGAGGTGGCCCGTGAGCTCGAAAGCCGTGGCTTCACGCACCTATCCAGTCATCAAAACGACCCGCTCGGCGCCGCGGTCGTCAGTACCGTCATCGATATCATTCGCGACGATCATTTGGTCGACAATGCACGCGAGGTCGGCGACTACTTGCGCGCACAGCTCATCGCCCTCCAGGAGCGTCACGCTATCGTCTCCGACGTCCGCGGGCGCGGACTGATGATCGGCATGGCGCTGGACGGCGCCAATGCTGATACCAAGCTCGCCTTCAAGCTGGCCATGATGTGCGAGCGCCGCGGATTGCGCATCACCTTCAGCTATTATGAACCTGTGATCCGCTTCATCCCGCCGCTCACCCTCACTCGCGCCGACGTCGATGTGGCGATCGGCATCCTAGACGAAGTCCTCGGCCTGCTCGCGGTTGGCAGGGCCGACAGCGACGCAATGCCGCGCAACCCTTTTAGCCACAGCTTCATCAAACGGCTTAACGGCGAGACAGATCTCATCAACATCGCACGCAAGCTGTGGACTCAATCGCCGCAAGCTATCGTCTCCAAAACGCTCGCCAAGCTCCGCACCTAAGGAAGCGCCGATTTATTGGCGCTTCCCGTCCGGGGCAGGACGCCCCGCCATTTTC
>NZ_JAIFKJ010000145.1 GCF_019695415.1 Thiohalocapsa sp. | reverse complement strand
CACGCCGGCTGATGGTCCCTGCCCGGCCCGGCCGCGGCCGTGCCCTGCGATCGGCGTGCCGCCGAGACGCCCCCGCTCCCCCGCGCGAGTCCAAGCCCGAGGCCAGACCAACATGTCCGACGACCCCGCGCCCGCCCGAGCGCCCGGGCGGGATCCCAGCCGACCGCTCACCTTCGCCATCGCCGGCAACCCCAACTGCGGCAAATCCGCCCTGTTCAACGCCCTGACGGGCATCCGCCAGACCACCGGCAACTGGCCGGGGGTGACGGTGGAGCGCCGCGAAGGCCGCTCGGAGCTGGACGGCCGCCCGGTGCGCGTGGTCGACCTGCCGGGCATTTACTCCCTGGATGCGAGCTCGCTCGACGAGCGCGTCACCCGCGACTACCTGCTCTCGCGCGAAGCGGACCTGATCGTCAATGTGCTGGATGCCGCCAACCTGGAGCGCAACCTGTACCTGACGGTGCAGCTCCTGGAGATGGGCGTGCCGGTGGTGCTCGCGCTCAACATGATGGACGTCGCAGCCAAGCGCGGCATCGACATCGACACGGCCCAGCTCGCCGAGCGCCTGGGCTGTCCGGTGGTGCCAGTGGTGGCGGTGGCCAAGCGGGGCATCACGGAGCTCAGCGCCCGGGCGCTGGCGGTGGTAGACGGACACGAGCGCGGCGGCTTCCCGCTGGCGCACGAGGAGGTGGTGGACCAAGCCGTGAGCGAGCTGGCGGCGGGCTACGCGGACAAGGCCGACCAAGGCAATGCCCGCTGGCTGGCACTCAAGCTGCTGGAGGAGGACGACGCCGCGCGCAGCCTTGCGGACGCCCGGCTGCTGGAGCAGGCCGCGCACTGGCGCAACGCCATCGCCGAGCGCACCGGTGAAGACACCGACCTCTATATCGCCGACACCCGCTTCGGACACGCCCATGCGCTTGCCCAAGGGGCCATGCGCCAGCATGGACGGGTGGGGCGCAACATGTCAGACGCCATCGACCGCGTGATGCTGAGCCGCCTGTGGGGCATCCCGCTGTTCCTAGCGGTCATGTATTTGATGTTCGTCTTCACCATCAACATCGGCGGCGCCTTCATCGACTTCTTCGACGGCGCCGCGCAAGCGCTGTTCGTGGATGGGTTCGGCCTCCTGTTGAGCTGGCTGGGTGCACCCGAGCTGCTGCAGCTCGCCCTCGCCGACGGCATTGGTGGCGGACTCACGGTGGTGGCGACCTTCATCCCCATCATCGCAAGCCTGTACATCTTCCTCTCCGCGCTGGAGGACTCGGGCTACATGGCCCGGGCCGCCTTTGTCATGGACCGGGCCATGCGCTCCATCGGCCTGCCCGGCAAGGCCTTCGTGCCGCTCATCGTCGGCTTCGGCTGCAACGTGCCGGCGGTGATGGCCACGCGCACCCTGGAGAGCGACCGGGAACGCAAGCTGACCATCCTGATGAACCCCTTCATGTCCTGCGGCGCCAGGCTGCCGGTGTATGTGCTTTTTGCGGCGGCCTTTTTCCCGCACCAAGGCCAAAATGTCGTCTTCGCGCTCTACCTCACGGGCATTGCCGTGGCGCTGCTCACAGGGCTGGTGATGAAGCGCACGTTGCTGTCGGGCACCAGCACTGGCTTCATGATGGAGCTCCCGCCCTATCACATGCCGACGCTGCGCGGCGTGCTGCTGCGCACCTGGGACCGCGTGAAGCTCTTCCTGCGCGACGCGGGCAAGGTCATCGTCGTCATGGTGCTGGCGCTGAATCTGCTCGGCTCCATCGGCACCGACGGCAACATCGGCGAGACCGAGAGCGACGAGTCCATCCTCGCCGCGGCCAGCCGCGCGGCCACACCGCTGTTTGCCCCAATGGGTATCGAGGAGAACAACTGGCCTGCGGTGCTCGGTATCTTCTCCGGCGTGCTCGCCAAGGAGGTCATCGTCGGCACCCTGGACAGCTTGTACGGGCGTATTGCCGCGGACGAGCGGGCCGCGGAGGCGCGCGCGGCGGGCGCCGCTGGGGGCAACGCTGCGGCGTCAGCAACGGACTCGGGCTACGACCTGGGCGCCGCCCTGACCGCCGCCGCGGCCACGGTGCCGGCCAACCTTGCCGATGTGGCCCGCGGCCTCACGGACCCTCTCGGGCTCGGCGTCGGCGACCTCAGCGATCGCGATGGCGTCGGCGCCGAGCAGGGCGTGCAGGCAGGCACATTCGGTGCCATGGAGGCGCGCTTCGACGGCCGCGCCGGCGCCTTCGCCTACCTGCTCTTCGTGCTGCTGTACTTCCCGTGTGTGGCCACAGTGGCCGCGATCGTGCGCGAGACCGGCCCCGCTTGGGCGACCTTCGTCGCCGTCTGGACCACCGGCATCGCTTTCATCACCGCCACGGCGTTCTACCAGGCGGCGACCTTCTCCCGTGACCCGACGAGCGCGTCGCTCTGGCTCGGCGGCATGCTCGCGGTGCTCGTGGCCGTGTTCATCGGGCTGCGCATCTGGGCGCTGCGCGGCGGGGATGGCGAGCGCGCGCCCACACCGGCAGAGGCAGCGGGCTGAGCCCGGTCATCGCGGTTGGACGCTTCAGTTTCACGCAACGGCGCAACGGGCAATGGTGCGACGGCACCCAAGTCGCCCGCTTTGCC
>NZ_JAIFKJ010000656.1:1706-7508 GCF_019695415.1 Thiohalocapsa sp. | reverse complement strand
CGGCTCCGTCTGATTTTTGGGCAGGATGCCCAATAAATCAGCATCTCCTTAAGAGAGCAGCTGTCGCCCATTCGGATTGTGCGGGCGCTTCCCCCAATGTCCGCCGTTCCCGGATAATGCTCGTTTCACGCACGCTGCCCGCGCAAGGCCGCCCTCCGCCCGACCAGTTTCGACAGCACGCCATGACCGCACCCGACAAGCGCCGCCGCCCACGCCGCGATATCCTCATCACCAGTGCGCTGCCCTATGCCAACGGACCCATCCACATCGGCCACTTGGTGGAGTACATCCAAACAGACATTTGGGCGCGGTTTCAGAAGCTGCGCGGGCACGACTGTTGGTATGTCTGCGCCGACGACGCCCACGGCACGCCGATCATGCTGAAGGCGCGTGCCGAGGGCATCACGCCGGAGGCGCTCATCGCCCGCGTCGCGGAAGAGCACAAGGCGGACTTTGCGGACTTCCGGATCGGTTTCGACAACTACCACTCGACCCACTCGGACGAGAATCGTTACTGCGCGACCTTGATCTACGCGCGCAACCGCGACAAGGGCCACATCACCGCGCGCAACATCCATCAGGCGTATGACCCGGTGGAGCAGATGTTTCTGCCGGATCGCTTCATCAAAGGCGAGTGCCCCAAGTGCGGTGCCGCCGACCAGTACGGCGACAACTGCGAGGCCTGCGGCGCGAGCTACTCGCCGGCGGAGCTGAAGAACCCCAAGTCCGTCGTCTCCGGCGCCGTGCCCGAGCAGCGCGAGTCCGAGCACCTGTTCTTCAGGCTCGCGGACTTCGAGCCCATGCTGCGCGAGTGGACCCGCGGCGGCGGGCTCCAGGAGCAGGTCGCCAACAAGCTCGACGAATGGTTCGAGGCGGGCCTCAAGGAATGGGACATCTCCCGGGATGCGCCGTACTTTGGCTTCGAGATCCCGGACCACCCGGGCAAGTTCTTCTACGTCTGGCTGGACGCGCCCATCGGCTACATGGCGAGCTTCAAGCAGCTGTGCGAGAGCGAGCGCGGGCGCGCCGCCGGGCTCGACTTCGACGCCTTCTGGGGACAGGACAGCACCGCCGAGCTGTATCACTTCATCGGCAAGGACATCATCTATTTCCATGCCCTGTTCTGGCCGGCGATGCTGCACGGCGCCGACTTCCGAACGCCGACGGCCGTCTTCGCGCATGGATTCCTGACCGTGGACGGGCAGAAGATGTCCAAGTCCCGCGGCACCTTCATCAAGGCACGGACCTATCTCGATCACCTGAATCCCGAGTACCTGCGCTACTACTTCGCGGCTAAGCTCGGTCCCGGCGTCGATGACATCGACTTGAGTCTGGACGACTTCCAGGCCCGCGTGAACGCGGATCTCGTCGGCAAGGTGGTCAACATCGCGAGCCGCACCGCCGGCTTCATCACCAAGCGCTTCGGCGGTCGTCTCGGTGTGGAATTGCCGGAGCCCGGGCTGTTTCACGAATTTGCCGCTGCTGGCGAGGGTATCGCCGAGGCGTACGAACGCCGGGAATTCAGCCGCGCGGTGCGAGAGATCATGGCGCTTGCGGACCGTGCGAACCAGTACATCGACGAGCGAGCCCCCTGGGTGGTGGCCAAGCAGGACGGCCGGGACGCCGAGCTCCAGGGCATCTGCACCCAGGGGCTGAATCTGTTCCGGCTGCTCATCGGCTGGCTCAAGCCGATACTGCCGGGGACGGCGGAGGCCGCCGAGCAGTTCATGCAGATCGAGCCGCTCGCCTGGGATGCGCTGTCCCAGCCGCTGCTCGACCACGAGGTCGCGAAGTTCAAGCCGCTGATGACCCGCGTCGAGCCCAAGCATATCGAGGCGGTGCTGGAGGCGTCCAAAGAGGATTTGGCGGCGGCCCAGGCGCAGACTGCGGGTCAGCCGGCGGCTGGGCAGGGCGGCGACACGACGTCGGGCGCCGGCCACGTGGCCAGGGATCCCATCGCCGACACCATCGACTTCGACGCCTTCGCCAAGGTGGACCTGCGCATCGCCCGCATCGCCAGGGCAGCGCCAGTGGACGGTGCCGACAAGCTGCTCCAACTCACACTCGATCTGGGCGGCGAGACGCGCAACGTCTTCGCCGGCATCAGCAAGGCGTACGACCCCGCGAAGCTCGAGGGGCGGCTCACGGTGATGGTCGCCAATCTTGCGCCACGCAAGATGCGCTTCGGCGTGTCCGAGGGCATGGTGCTTGCGGCAGGGCCCGGCGGGAAGGACATCTTCATCCTGAGCCCGGATGCCGGTGCCGAGCCCGGCATGAAGGTGAAATAGTCATGCAGCATCCTTCGATCAGTTCGAGTCTCCATCGACTCTAAGACCAAGACTACGCCGCCTGGGCGGAGCGGACGGCGGAGCTGCTGCGCGCCGGTCGTTTCGCGGAGCTGGATCTGGAGCACCTCATCGAGGAGTTGTCCGAAGCGTGTCTAGACTCTCCGCAAGCGCTGAATGTGGGCAGAGGAGTCGAGTGTGCCATTGGGTGTCTCTGCTCCGCCGGCGCCGGCGCAACGGGCAATGCGGCACTCAGGGGGCAACCTCATCCGTGTCGCCCTCGGTAACGCGCAAGGGTTGCGCCACCAGCTTCACGCCCAAGGCATGACAGACCCGGTTCATGGTGTCGAAGCGCGGTTGTGACTCGGGGCGCAACGCCTTGTAGAGCGACTCGCGCGCCAGGCCCGATGCCTTCGCGATCTCTGTCATGCTGCGAGCGCGGGCGACCGTACCAAGCGCGTGCGCCAGGGCGGCGGGGTCGTCTTCTTCCAGCAGGACGGTCAGGATCAGGCGGGGGTCGCGCCCCAGCTCCACCCGGTCACCCAGCGCAAAGGCCAGCGGGATGCTGTCTCCGGCCGGCACCTCGGCCAGCTCCATGGTAGCGAGCGACACGCTCTCCGCCGGCGCGGCGAGCCTGGTCAGCGTGGCGCGCACCCGGGCGTCGTCCCCGGCGCTGGCGAGCCGCGCCCCCGCCGGGTCCCAGGCCGCCGATGAGACCGGGGCGTCATGGCAGCTCAGGCGCGCCAGCTCGGTGCCGGTCAGCGCGTCATGGATTCGGTTGGAGCCGTCATCATGGCCGCTCGCGACGAGCAGCCCATCCGGGCTGAACTGTGCCTAGAGCGCGTCGGATTCGCGGGCGAATTCGAAGTCATCGACCCGCGCCGGCAAGTCCGGCACCGACTGGGGTGTGGCGAAAAGGGCGGGCGGCTGGCGCTGGGTGCGGCGCCTGTCCCGGTCAGCCGGACACCTGCCGCAGCGCCGTCACGACCTGGGCGATGTGCTCGAAATCGGTGTCGTCATGGAGCAGGACCGCGTCATGCTCCAGGGCCGCCTGGGCGACGAGGCAGTCGTTGGCGGAGCGGACCGTCAGGCCACGGCGCCGGCAGTCGAAGTAGATGCGGGCTGCCGCGATGGCGCAGCCGACGAGGTCTTGGGGGTGGAGGATCGGCTGGCTCGAGAAGTACCTGAGATACTTGTCGAATTGGGCGTCGTCACGCGTGCCCTGAAGAATCTCCTGCAGGATCTGCGCCGTGATGCAGACATCGGCGCCCGCCTGAAGGAGCGTCTTCAGCCGTTGCACGGCGGGCGTGGCCCGCGCGCGGAAGAAGTCGATCCAGACCGAGGTGTCGACCAGGTACAAGCTCAGTCGTCTCCGCTCCGGGCGCTTTTGTAGTCATACTGTGGGTCGATGCCGTCCGAGCCGTAAAGGTCCATCAGATCGAGTCGCCTGGCCCGGGCGACCATCTCGCGCAGCGCGCGATCCACCACCTCGCGTTTGGTCTTTGCGCCGGATACCGCCATCGCCTCCTGCACGAGGGCGTCGTCCAAAACAATGTTGGTGCGCATCGGTATACACATTGAATGGTGTAGCATGGCCGGAAGTCTAAGTTCGTTCGACGCGTGCTGCAACGTGAGGACTTTCGCAACCCGCCGGCGCCCCGCGTCGTGCCGTCCCGCCCCGGATCAACCAACAAAAAGAGCCCCTGACGCATGAGCGAAGCACTGCACTCCGCCGCCAATGTGTCCCGCACGCGGCCCACATCCGCATGCGGGTTGACTCGCCGGCGGTCCGCAGGCCAGCAGGTCGTTCTGTTGGCGCTGCTGGCGCTTCTCACCCTGCCGGGCATGGCTCAGCCGTCCGGCCAATCGGGTGACAACCCGCGACCCGCCGTGGTGGTCGCCGCCGTGGAGAGCCAGGCGGTCGACAAGACCGCCCGCTTCGTTGGCAACATCCAGGCCATCCAGTCAGTGGACCTGAAAGCCCGGGTGGAGGGCTTTCTGGAGGACGTGGCCTTCGAGCAGGGCTCCATGGTGGACAAGGGCCAGGTGCTCTACCGCATCGAGCAGGACCAGTATGAAGCCGATCTGGAGCAGGCCCAGGGGCAGCTTGCGGCTGCCCAGGCAGAAGCGCTCGCCGCCGCTGCGGCGCTGGAGGACAAGCAGGCGGACTTCGAGCGCCAGGCGGCGCTGATCGAGAAGGGCGACACGTCCCAGACCGCCTTCGACCAGGCCAAGGCCGCCCGTGACGAGGCCAAGGCGAATGTGCAGAAGGCCAAGGCCAGCGAGCAGCAGGCCCAGGCAGGGGTGGACAACGCCAAGATCAATCTCGGCTACACCACCATCGCGAGCCCTATCGCCGGGCGCATCGGCGCCACTTCTGTCACCGAGGGCAATCTGGTCAGCACCAACACCGGCACGCTCGCCACCGTGGCTCAGCTGGACCCCATCCGAGCTGTGTTTTCGGTGCCCAGCGCGGAGCTGATCAGGCTGCAGGACAAGGTGGGCGCTGCCACTACCGCCGAGGCGCGCGAGGCCTTCGTCCCCAAGCTGGTGCTGCCGGACGGCACTCAGTACGACAAGCCGGGCAAGATTGCCTTCACCGACAACCGGGTGGATGCGTCCACTGGCACGGTTGCCATCTACGCGGATTTCCCGAACCCAAGTGGCGTGCTGCTGCCCGGGCAGTTCATCACCGTCGTCGTGCATAGCGAAGACAAGGAGCACCTGCCGGTGGTGCCGGCGGCGGCGGTGCAGCGCACCCGTACAGGCGCTCAAGTGTACCTGGTGGACGGCGATGACCGGGTGCAGCTGCGCAAGGTGCAGCTCGGACCGCGGGTGGACGGCGGCTATGCGGTGACCTCGGGTCTGACAGACGGCGAGCTGGTGATCGTCTCGGGTCTGCAGAAGGTGAAGCCGGGCATGACGGTGCAGCCGAGTGGGACGGATGGGGCTGCGACCGGCTCCGGTAGCGGGGATGCCGGCGATAAGGGCGCCGACGGTGACAGTGGTACTGACGCCCCAGCCGGTGCCGGGTCGGACGCCGGCGATGGTGCTGACGGTTCGGCTGATGACATCGGCAAGACCGAGGCCGCCCGCGGCAACGGGGGCTGACCATGATCTCCCAGGTCTTCGTCGAGCGCCCGCGGCTCGCCGCGGTGGTCTCCATCGTGCTCGTGGTAGCGGGCATCCTGGCGCTCCGGGCCATCCCCGTCGCCCAGTACCCGCCCATCACGCCGCCGGTGGTGGTGGTCACCGCCACCTATCCCGGCGCCGATGCCCAGACCATCGCCGATACCGTCGGCGGGCCCATCGAGGAGCAAGTGAACGGCGTCCAGGACATGCTCTACATGTCCTCCACCGCGTCCAGCTCGGGCAGTTACAGCCTGACGGTCCCCTTCGCCGTCGCCACCCCACCGGCCATCCCCCCAGTACCACACCAACACCGGGTCTCCCACGCCCTTTCCCCGGCTCCCCACGGGGCACCACCACTCGGGCGTTCCGGGCCGGCGGACTCCCA
>NZ_JAIFKJ010000656.1:0-1696 GCF_019695415.1 Thiohalocapsa sp. | reverse complement strand
CGGCCTCCCCGCAAGTCAACACTCAGAACCGGTTCTCTCAGGCCCGTGCACTTCTGCCACAGGAGGTACAAGCGCTCGGCGTTACGGTGCAGGCGGAGTCCACCAACCTGCTGTTGGTGGTGACGGTCTACTCGCCGGACGAGTCCCGGGATTCGCTCTTCCTGTCCAACTTCGCCACCATCAATGTGCAGGACGAGCTTGCCCGCATCGACGGCGTCGGCGAGGCGACTCAGTTCGGGCCTGAGAACTACTCCATGCGGATCTGGCTGGATGCGGACAAGATGGCCGCACTCGGCATCGCACCGCAGGACGTGGTGAACGCCATCCAGCAGCAGAATATCCAGGCGGCGCTCGGACAGGTGGGCGGCCCGCCCATTCCGGACGATCAGGCCTTCCAGTACACCATCGTTGCGAAGGGCCAGCTGCAGGAGCCGGATGAGTTCGCGCAGATCGTGGTTCGCACAGGGGCGGACGGCGGCATCGTGCGGGTCAGCGACATCGCCCGGGTGGAGCTGGGCGCCGAGTCCTACAGCAGCACCAGCCGCTTCAATGGCCAGCCCACGGCGGCCATCGCCATCTACCAGGCGCCCGGCGCCAATGCGCTGGATGTGGCAGAGCGCGTGCGCGCGGAGCTTGCGCGCCTTGAGCAGCGCTTTCCCGACGGCGTCGCTGCCCAGGTGATGTACGACTCTACCAAGTTCGTCGAGGCGTCCATCGAGGAGATCATCTTCACGCTCGCCATCACCTCGGTGATTGTGCTGCTGGTGGTGTACATCTTCCTGCAGGACCTGCGGGCGACCATCGTGCCGGCGGTGACCATTCCGGTGTCGCTGATCGGCGTCTTCGTCGTGCTGCTGGCGGCGGGCTTCTCGGCCAACACCATCAGCCTATTCGCCGTGGTGCTGGCTATCGGACTGGTGGTAGACGATGCCATCGTGGTGGTGGAGAACGTCCAGCGCATCATGGCGGAGGAGGGGCTCGACCGGCGTGCGGCGACCCTAAAGGCCATGCGGCAGGTGACGGGGCCCATCATCTCCACCACGCTGGTGCTCTTCGCCATCTTCGCACCCGTGGCCTTCCTGCCCGGCATCTCCGGCGAGCTGTTCCGGCAGTTCGCGGTGACCATCTCCGCGGCGGTGGCGCTCTCTGCCGTCAATGCACTGACGCTCTCGCCGGTGCTGACGTCCTTGTTCCTCGGTGAGCCCAAGGCGCCCAAGCGCGGGCCCTTCGCCTGGTTCAACCAGGGCCTGGACAAGGCCCGCGGCGGCTATGTCTCCGTTGCTGGGCTGCTCGCCCGCCGCGCGGTGCTGGCGGGGGTGCTGGTGGTGGCCGTGGGCGGCGCGGCGGTGCTGGTGCTGGATCGGCTTCCGGGCGGCTTCCTGCCGAACGAGGATCAAGGTGTGCTGTTCGCGGACGTTAGCCTGCCGAGCGCCGCATCGTTACCGCGCACCGAGGAGCTGGTCGGCAAGCTGCGGGAGATCGCCGAGCAGACAGACGGCGTTGCGGACGTGCTCACGGTGGCGGGCTACAGCCTGCTCACCAGCGCGCCGTCGTCCAATGCGGCGCTGGCGGTGCTGGTACTGGAGCCCTGGGATGAGCGCACCACGCCGCAGACGCGGCTGCGCGGGCTGTACCAGAACCTCAAGGGCCGGCTGGACCAGATCCCGTGCGCCAAGGTGCTGTGGTTCCCCCCGCC
>NZ_JAIFKJ010000063.1 GCF_019695415.1 Thiohalocapsa sp. | reverse complement strand
CCATCATGCTTTCAGCGTGATGGACGGGGCGCGCGACGGTATCGGCCCGCCTCGGTGGCTGCGGCTGCGCGCCGGCGGTCAGTCTTGACCTGGCGCACGTGCACACCGCTTTCGGCACTGGCGCGGCAGCCGGTCGGGGCGGATCTGCGTATCCTGACGGTAGGTCACGGCCTGAGTTTCGCCGCCGACTGCGCAATCTTTCCCCGCGCTGAAGGCGAGCCGGCTGCTGGCACTGGGCATACCGCAGGAAGTGCCCATGCCCGGCCCGACACCACCGCCCGAGCGCCGCCTGCGACGCCTACAGACACCAATCTAGAGGAGCGCACCCATGCCCCCGATCGGCATCTTCTTCGCGTCGGAGACCGGCAGCACGGCCGAGCTGGCACGCGAGCTTCAAGCCCACTATTTGCCGGCAGGCGCGGCGGAGGTGCACAACCTGGACGATGTCGACGCGGCCCGGATGAACGGCTACCGCGCCCTGGTCTTCGCCACGTCCACCACGAACTGCGGCGGGCTCCCGGCGCCGCTCGAGGCCTTCGTGCCCGAGCTCGATACCGTGGATTTCAACGGCAAAGTGGTGGCCCTGGTGGGCCTCGGCGACCAAGCCGGTTATCCGGACGCCTTCGCCGATGCGCTGGGGTGGTTGTACGAAGATCTCCGCGCGCGCGGGGCCCGGATCGTGGGCTTATGGCCCACGTCGGGCTATGCCTATGACTACTCCCGCGCCGATCTCGGCGACGGCGCCTTCTGCGGTCTGGTGCTGGACCAGGCCACGCAGGCCGAGCAGACGCCGCAGCGGCTCGCGGCTTGGATCGAATCCGTGCGGGCCGACCTGCTCGCCGGCGGCTCCGCCGATGCCCCGAAGACCCCCGGGCGCGTGGTTTGACCGCCTGACGCATCGCTGCAGTCGGGCATTGCGGAGTCCGCTGCCAAGCCGGTGGCGGCGCCTGTCGCGCATGTGGCCCTGTCCCAGGCAGGCGAGGGATTGGTGCCTTCGCCAACGGTTTCCAACGGCGCAGGCGGTGGCTTCTAGCGCTGTCAGGCGCTCATCGGCCCGGGCACGCCGTCCTCGACGACGAAGCTCGCGACTGTCTCGCAGGCCGCGTCGCGCTCGCGCACGCCGGCGACGCCGCGCAGGTCCGCAGTCAGGCGCTCCGGGGTCACCGTGAGCCGCAGGTAGCCGCGGTGCTCGCCGGTGGCGTAGTGGATGTGCGGGTTCTCGCGCAGCGTGGCCTGGATGCGGTCTTCCGGCGGCGGCTGGGAGGTGATTGAAGTGGCAACGAATTCGCTTGCGACGGCCGGGGCACGCTCGTCCGCGAAGTCCTGCTTGAGGTCCGTGACCCAGAACGAGTGCACGTCGCCGCCGAGCACCACGGGGTTGGCGCAGATGCCTGCGGCAAATTGGTCCAGCAGCCGCTGCCGGGCGGCCGGATAGCCGTCCCAGCCGTCGGAGAAGAACAGCTCGCCGTCGCCCTCGAGCCCGTCGGCGTGGGCCATCAGGGTCTGCTGGCCCAGCAGATTCCAGCGGGCGCCCGAGCCTTCCAAGCCGGCGGCGAGCCAACGCTCCTGACGGGCGCCGAGGAGCGTGGCCTCGGGATTGAGTCGCTCGGCACAGTCGCCGGTGATGAGGTTGGAGCCGGCGCGGCCCGGCTTCGGGCAGGGCTGGGGGCTGCGGTATTGGCGGTCGTCCAACATGTGGATGCGGGCGAGCCGGCCATAATCGAGGCGGGTGTGGATGCGCATGTGGGGGCCGAAGGGGACCATGCCCCGCGGCAGCGGCATGTGCTCGTAGTAGGCGCGGTAGGCGGCGGCGCGGCGGGCGAGGAACCAGGCCGGCGTGTCGTCGTCCTGGGAGATGCTGTCGGCATAGTCGTTGTCCACCTCGTGGTCGTCCCAGACCATGAGCCAGGGGCAGCTGGCGTGCGCGGCCTGCAAATCAGGGTCCGACTTGTATAGCGCGTATTGGCGGCGATAGTCGCCGAGCGTCACCGGCTCGACCGCCCCCTGGGAGCGCACCGGATTCCTGCCCCAGGCCGACTCGTAGATGTAATCGCCCAGGTGCAGGAAGAGATCCAGCGCGTCCGCCGCCACGTGCCGGTAGGCGCTGTAGAAGCCCTGGGCGTAGTGCTGGCAGGAGCCCACGCCGATGCGTAGCCGATCCGCCGGCGCATCCTTGGCCGGCGCGGTGCGTGTGCGCCCCGCCGGGCTGGTGGCGCCGCCGGCGTGGAAGCGGTACCAGTATTCCTGATCAGGCTCAAGCCCGTAGGGCTCGACGTGCACCGAATGCGCCCACTGCGGCGTGGCATAGGCGGTGCCGGCGGCGGCGATGCGCCTGAAGCCTGGATCGTGAGCCAGCTCCCAGCGCACGGGGACGTTTACCGACGGCATGCCGCCGGCGGGGGCCAAGGGCTCCGGTGCGAGCCGGGTCCAGAGCCCCATGCCGTCGGGCTGCGGATAGCCCGAGGCGACGCCGAGGCTGAAGCGGTCCCGCGGGAAGAGGGGCGCGGCGGGTAGGGGTGCAGGGGCGAGGGCCGGGACGACGACCCGCAGCGGGGCGCCGACAAAGGGCAGGCTTGCGCGGGGGCGACGCAGGTTGCGGCGGCCCCCGGCG
>NZ_JAIFKJ010000352.1 GCF_019695415.1 Thiohalocapsa sp. | reverse complement strand
GTGCTGTTACGTGATACAGCGCGCCGGCAAACTCCAGCCGCAGCGGTCTCGCCATCTGCCCACCTCCAGAACGCCTTCCCGCCGCGCAGGGTAACGCCGCGCGCCCCGTCCGGGGTGCTGCCGGTGCGCAGCCCCGTGGATGGCTTGGGGTGAGGTTCTGGATCGGCGGGTGACTGGCGTCGGCGGTGTGCCTGCGTCGGTGTGCCTCTGTCGGAGTGGTTGACACGTCATGGTCAGCCGACAGGCGCCTCGCCGGCATGCTCACCGATGAAGTCCCGCGCCGCATCGCGCAGCCGCACCGCCGCTTGCCAGTCGTCGCCGGTCGGCTCAAGCGGTGCGCCGATGCTGACCGCGACCCGCCCCCAGTGCGGGAAGAAGGTCTCGCCGGGGTAGAGATCTCGGCTGCCCCGGATGGCCACCGGCAGCACGGGCACGCCGGCGCCGGCGGCGGCGATGAAGGCGCCCATGCGGAAGGGCAGCAGGCCCGGCTGGGCGCGGAAGGTGCCTTCCGGGAAGAAGCCGAGCGGTTGGCCCCTGGCGAGGATCGCCTTGAAGCGTTGCATCTCCTCCGGCCCGCGCAGCAGGTCGAAGCGGTCCACGAACAGGCTGTCCAGGCGCTGCATGGGCCAGCGGATGACGGGGTTGGTGCGCAGGCGCTCGGCGGCGACGAAGACGATGGGCCGCCGGACGACCTGGATCAGCAGGCCCACGTCCAAATAGCTCTGGTGGTTGGAGACCAGCACGAAGGGCTGGCCGGGCGCTGGGATGTGCTCGTGGCCCTGCACGGCCATCGGCACCAGACAGAGCCGCCGCAGCAGCCCGACGCCCGTGCGTGCGAACCACCAGCGCAGCCTGAGCGTCGGTGCCGCCACCATGCCGAGCCAGCAGGGTGGGGCGAGCAGCGCGAAGAGCAGCCAGGCGTAGGCGGCAAAGGCGCGGGCAGGCAAGCGCCGCAGGAAGCGCAGCGCCATGCTGCGCAGCCCGGCGGCGCCCACCCGCAGCAGCTGCCAGGCGGGCGTCGGCGTGCCCGCCGTGAGCTTGCCCGCGGCCCAGCGTTCCCGGGCGCTGCCGCGGCGGAGCTTGCCGCTTGAGGTTTTGGGGATGGCCCGGGGTGGGGCGAGCAGGATCTCCTCCGGCGGCAGCCCGAGCACCTCGGTGGCGCGCTCGCGCACCCTGCGCCGTAGTGCGGCGCGCTTGGCCGGATCGCGCTCGCGGGTCTCCGCCACCAGCACCAGCCGCTCGCTGCCGCGCTGCGGGTCCGGCGCTGCGAAGGCCACCACGCAGCCCTTGCGCACGCCGGGCAGCTCGCCGATGGCCTGCTCCAGCTCGTAGGGGTAGAGGTTGCGGCCGCCGCGGATGATCATGTCCTTGACCCGGCCGGTCAGGTGCAGCTCGCCGTCTTTGAGGTAGCCGCGGTCGCCGGTGTCGTGCCAGCGCTCGCCCCCCTGAGAGTCACCAACATGATGGATGAGCTGCGCCGTGGCCTCCGGGTTGCGGAAATACCCCTGAGTGGCGGACGGGCCCTGGAACCAGACGCGGCCCTCTCGGCGCTCCGGCAGTGCTTGGCCGTCAGTATCCACGATCCGCAGCCGATAGCCCGGCAGCGGCCGGCCGCAGCTCACCACGCGCTGGGCGTCAGGGGCGTCACAGGGCACCGGCAGCGCGCGGCCTGCGGTGGCGAAGCGCTCGCGGTCGATGCAGTCGATGGCCGGTCCGCGGGCGGCGGGTGGAAAGGTCAGCCCCACCGCGGCCTCGGCCAGGCCGTACACGGGTGCCAGGGCGTCCGGCTTGAGCCCGCAGGTCTCGAAGCGCGCGGCGAAGCGCTCCAGGGTTTCCGCGCTCACCGGCTCGGCGCCGTTCAGGGCACGGCGCCAGCAGCTGAGGTCCAAGCCCTGAAGCTCGTCGCCATGGATGCGCTTCAGGCACAGCTCGTAGGCGAAGTTGGGCGCCGCGGACAAGGTGCCCCGGTGGCGGTGGATGGCCTGAAGCCATTTGAGCGGCCGCGCGAGGAAGGCGAGCGGCGACATGGATACCAAAGGTACACCAAAGTAGAGGCTTCCGAGCCAGGCGCCGATGAGGCCCATGTCGTGGTAGAGCGGCAGCCAGCTCACGAAGACGTCATCGGGGCTCGCCGCGACGGCGTCGCACATGGCGCGGATGTTGGCGAGCAGGTCGGCATGGGTGAGCATCACCCCCTTGGGCTGGCCGGTGCTGCCGGAGGTGTATTGCAGGAAGGCCATGTCCTCGGGCCGCCGCGGTGTGGGTGCCGCAATGGCTGCGGCATCTGCGAGGTCCGCCGGCGTCAGCACCGCCCGAAGAGACGGCACCCAGGCCCGCAGCAGCCGGGCGACGATGCGCGCCTCGGGTACGGTGAGCAACAGCGTGGCACCAGCGTTGGCAAGGATGCCGGCATGGCGGCGCAGGTGATCTTCCAACTGTTCCGGGCGCGCCGGCGGGTAGATGGGCACGGGTACGCCCCCTGCCAGCAGCACACCGTAAAAGCCCGTGAAGTAGTCCATGCCCGTCGGCAGCATCAGGGCCACGCGCTGGCCGGGCTCGAGCCCCGACGCCGTGAGGCCCCCGGCGACGCGGGCGGCTTGCTGCCGGAGTGCCGCAT
>NZ_JAIFKJ010000534.1 GCF_019695415.1 Thiohalocapsa sp. | reverse complement strand
CCAGGGGGTAGGAGGGGGTGCATCGCGGGGGGGTGAGGGCGCGCGGCAGATCGAACTGACCGCCAGGCCGCGTGCCCATGCGGTAGGCACGCGCCACAGTACACGGGTCGGGGTAGGTCAACACCATGTCGTCGTTGCGCGACTTGTCCAGATTCAGCTCGCCCCGCTGAATCAGGTCGTAGGTGAACTCGCAGATGTGCTGCGGCACCGGGTAGCGCGGGTCCAGGAAGTCCCACGGCCCGGCGAGGGTATTCAGGAAGCTGTAGGCGACGCGCCAGGCGTGCCCGCACTCGCCGAAGACGATGCGCTTGACGCCGAGCTTGATCGCAGCCTCGCGGATACGCAACGCAACCCGACGCATGTTCTCGTAGGAGCCGATGAACATGCCGAAATTGGCGGCCTCGGAGGCATGGCTGCTGAGCGTCCAGGAGACTCCCGCCTCGTGGAAAACCTTGCCGTAGCCGATGAGGCCGTCGACGTGCGGCTCGGCGAAGAAGTCGGCCGAGGGCGTGTGGAGCATGCTTTCGGCGCCTTCCTGGTCGAGCGGATCCTTCACCTCGACGCCGGTGCCGTCGTAGACGTCCTCTTCCAGCCCCTCGAGGGTGTCCTCCAGCGCCGGCCCGGGCAGCCCGAGGTTGTTGCCGATCTTGTAGACCTTGCCGATGATCTCGTTGCAGTACTTCTGGCCGACGCCGATGTGGTCCATGATCTCCCGGGCGGCCATGGAGATCTCGGCGGTGTCGATGCCGTAGGGGCAGAAGACCGAGCAGCGGCGGCACTGGGAGCACTGGTGGAAGTAGCTGTACCAGTCGTTGAGGACCTCTTCGGTGAAGTCCTCGGCGCCGACCAGCTTCGGAAAGAACTTGCCGGCTAACGTGAAATAGCGCCGGTAGACCTTTCGCATCAGGTCCTGGCGGCCGACGGGCATATTCTTGGGATCGTGCGTGCCCAGATAGTAATGACACTTGTCGGTGCAGGAGCCGCACTTGACGCACGAATCCAGGTACACCCGCAGCGAGCGATAACGGCCCAGCAGCTCCCCCATCTTGTCGATGGCCTGCTCCTGCCAGTTCTCGACGAGCTGGCCGGGGAAGCCGAGAGGCGCCTGGAACTCCTCCTTGGACTTGAACGGCGACGAGTGGGACATGACGCCCGGCTCGATCTCCGGAATCTCCGGATATTGTTTCAGGACGGGAACTTCGAAGTCGGCCTTGGCCATGTTATGAGTCTCTCCGAAAGCTGGGTCTAGCGCCCGTGTGTCTTGACGCCTGTATGCGCCGCGCTCCGTCAGGTCCCTTGGGTCGCAGATGGCTCCCTGCGAGGGGCATCACTCGGGCCCAAGGGGCCGATGCACGACCTATTGCGTCTGTTCCAGACGCCGGGCCCAGCCGGCGACATGTCGACGCTCCCGGGGGTTGTCCACCTGATTGCGCGACGGGCTGAAAAAGAGCCCTGGCATATGCAGCAGCTTGCTGTACGGGAAGATGATCATCAGCAGAGCCACGAGCAGCAGGTGCAGCAGCAGCAGCGGATCAGCCGGCAACGGCAGCACCTGCCCGACGTAAAGCCCTTGGAAGAACTCCTTCACCCGGATCACGTCGGTGTGTGCCAAGAACTGCATCGCGAGCCCAGACAGGCCGATGGTGACCAGCAATGCCAGGATAAGGTGGTCGGACAGCGAGGTGATGTAGCGCACCCGGTCCACCAGAAAACGGCGCGCCCAGAGTCCGGCGAGGCCAATGACCATGGCGATCCCACCGTAGATGCCGAAAGGCTGGATGAACTGGATCGGCGCCCACACCGGCTCGATGAAGTACCGCAGGTGGCGCAGGGTCACCAAGAACAGTCCGAAGTGAAACATCCAGCCAAAGATCCAGATCCACTTGTTGCCGCGAAACAGGCTCTCGAAGAAGACCACCTCGCGCGTCAGCCGGAAGACGACGCCGGCACGTGTCGTCGGTGCGGGCGTGGTAGGGATCTTGAGCGGCGCCGGTGCCCGCGCGTACTGAACGACCTTGGCCGCCAGCCCGGCCACCAACACGAACGCCGCAAAGTAGAACAGATAGGCGTAGATGGTGGAGATGAAGGACATGACGACGGTGCCTCGGTGATGATCACGTTTTTGTCAGCCAAACACCGGATGACGCTGTGAGGCCGCGGCGGAAGTGCTTGGCATAACCGGCCGATGCAGGCGGCTCAGCGCCTGCGCTCGGCAAGGGTATTCAGAGCGGCTACCGGGACGATTGACTGAGTCATTCACTCGGCAGCCGCGGCGGCCCGCCTGACGCGGCCGTGTGCCGGCGTCAGGCGCAGCCGAGGTTAGACGCAGCCGGTCGGCTTGGGCAGGCCGGCGTAACGGCAAGCCTGCTTCGCAGGACCGTACGGGAACAGGCCGTACAGATACTTGCTGTTGCCCTTATCCTTACCGAACTTCTTACCTACCGCCTTGGTCAGCACGCGGACGGCGGGCGCGATCTGATACTCTTCGTAGTACTCGCGCAGGTAGTTGATGATGTCCCAATGCTCGTCGGTGAGCTCGAGGTCGTCTTCTTTAGACATGACCTCGGCGACGCCGGGCTCCCAGTCGTTGATGTTGGCGAGGTAACCCTCTTCGTCGG
>NZ_JAIFKJ010000466.1 GCF_019695415.1 Thiohalocapsa sp. | reverse complement strand
GGGGGCTTGGGCCACAGGGGGCGGGTTTGACCCTGCGCCCGGGCCTGCCCCCCGCGTCTGGCGGCGCTCGGGCCAGGTGGCCGGCGCCCGCTGAGGCGGCCGCGGCCGCCGGTGGGGACCTGGGCCAGGCGACTGTGCCAGCCCACATTTTCCGCGCTTATGACATCCGGGGGCTCGTCGGCAGCGAGATCGACCCGCCGACGATGCGCCTTCTGGGTCGAGCCGTGGGGAGCGAGACGGCGATCCAGGGGCAGCGCAGCTGCGTCGTCGCCCGTGACCAACGCCCGTCAGGGCCTGCCCTCACGGAGGCCCTCATCACGGGCCTGCGCGAGACCGGCTGCGACGTGCTCGACCTCGGCGTGGCGCCGACACCCCTTGCCTACTACGTCGCGTATCTCCAGGGGCTCACCAGTGCCGCCGTCGTCACCGCGAGCCACAATCCTGCGGCCTACAACGGCCTCAAGATCGTCCTCGGCGGCCGCGCCGCGAGCGAGGCCCAGATTCAGGGCCTGCGCCAGCGTATCCTGCGCGGTGACTTCGAGCGGGGCGAGGGGCGGCGCACGGAGCTCGACGCCACGGCCGACTACATTCGCGACGTTTGTGACGGCATCGCTTTGGCCCGGCCCCTGAAGGTCGTTGTCGACTGTGGCTTCGCCACGGCGAGCCGTCTGGCGCCGGCGCTGTTTCGGGCGCTGCAATGCGAGGTCAGCGAGCTGTGCTGCGACATGGATCCGGCACAGGCCGATCAGCATATGCCGGATCCGGCACAGCCGAAAAACCTCGAGGCACTCGCCGATGCGGTCATCGGCACCGGCGCGGATCTCGGGCTCGCTTTCGATGCCGACGGCGACCGCCTGGGGGTGGTCGACTCCGCCGGCAACTTCATTGCCGCGGATCGCATGCTCATGCTGCTGGCGGCCGACCTGCTCGCGCGGGCCCCAGGCAGCGTTGTCGTCTACGACGTCAAGTGCAGCCACCATCTTGGGGCCGCTGTACTGAGCAACGGCGGCCGGCCCATGATGTGGAAGTCGGGACACAGCTTCATCAAGCAGAAGGTACGTGAGCTGGGTGCCCCCTTGGGTGGCGAGCTCTCCGGTCACATCGTCTTCGCAGACCGTTGGAACGGGTTCGATGATGCCTTCTATGCCGCGGCCCGGTTGCTGGAGGTGCTCGCGCGTGATCCGCGGCCCAGCGCCGACGTTTTCGCCGACTGTCCTGTCGGTATCAGCACGCCGGAGCTCCTCGTTCCGCTGCGAGCGGGCGAGCACAGAAGCATCATGGCGTCGGTGCTCGCTATGGCGGACCGGCTCGATGGCGTCGAGGTCAACACCACCGACGGCCTGCGCGCGGAGCTGGACCAGGGCTGGGGGCTGATCCGCGCCTCCAACACCCAGCCTGGGCTGGTATTCCGCTTCGAGGCGGACGATCAGCTGGCGTTGGACAAGGTCCAGGGCCTCTTCCGGCGCATGATGCATGCGGCAGCGCCGCATCTGGACCTGCCTTTCTGATCCGCCCCGTTCGGCACGCGCTGACGCCGCAGGCCTCAAGCTCAGGAATTTGCCGCATGTCTCTTCCCGAAGATCGCGCCCGCAACATCGCCCGTGTCCTCATCGAGGCGCTGCCTTATATCCGCCGCTTCGCCGGCAAGACCATGGTCATCAAATACGGCGGCAACGCCATGGTCGAGCAGCGCCTCAAAGACGGCTTCGCCCGCGACATCGTGCTGATGAAGTTGGTGGGGCTCAATCCGGTGCTGGTGCACGGCGGCGGACCGCAGATTGGCCAACTGCTGGAGCGCTTGGGTAAGGCCAGCGAGTTCGTCGACGGCATGCGGGTTACCGACAGCGAGACCATGGACGTGGTGGAGATGGTCCTGGGCGGCCTGGTGAACAAAGAGATCGTCAACCTCATCAACCAGCACGGCGGCAACGCCGTCGGCCTCACCGGTAAGGACGGCGATCTGATCCGCGCCCGCAAGATGCTGCTGCGCCGCGATGCGCCGGAGCTGTCCGCACCGGAGATCATCGACTTGGGCCACGTGGGCGAGGTGGAGAGCATCGACGTCAGCGTCGTGAACATGCTGGTGGGGGGCAATTTCATCCCTGTCATCGCCCCTATCGGGGTCGGGGCCGATGGCTTCTCGTACAACATCAACGCGGACCTGGTGGCGGGCAAGGTGGCCGAGGTCCTCCACGCCGAGAAGCTCATCCTGCTGACGAACACCGCAGGTCTACTGGACGCGGAAGGGGAGCTCATCCGCGAGCTGGATCTGGGACGGGTGCAGAGCCTGATCAACGAGGGCGTCATCGCCGGCGGCATGCTGCCGAAGGTGGGGTGCGCAGTGGAAGCCGTGAAGGCGGGTGTGCGTGCCGCCCATATCCTGGATGGGCGGGTGGAGCACGCGGTGCTGCTGGACCTCTTCACCGACGAAGGCGTCGGTACCAAGATCAGCCCCCGCTGAGCCGCCCCGGCGCCGCCGCTGTCTTCGCGCCAAATCGGCACCGCGGAGTCCATATCCGAGGGATTGCCGTCTCGCATCACGATTAGGGAAGCGCTGATTTATTAGCGCTTCCCGTGCGGGGCAGGACGCCCCGCCATTTTCGGCGACGTAAGTCGCTGA
>NZ_JAIFKJ010000104.1 GCF_019695415.1 Thiohalocapsa sp. | reverse complement strand
TCTGGGGCAGCATGCTGGCTGTCTGCGTGCAGGCCGCCGCCGGACTGCCCTGCCCCGCTAACCATCATCAGTTCATCGCTCGAAAAGTTCTCTAGCAACGCCACGCAGCCAGCACCAGTTTCGCGGGACGGTCATGCCACGCCCGAGCGGTCTGCCCTCCCCGAGCCGACCGCACCGCAGGCGGCGGCTCCTGCCGCAGACGTCGCCGACGGTCATCAAGGTGGGAGCTGATCGATGCTGGAAATCCTCCTTTGCTCGCTGGTAACGGTGCTGCCGGACTACCTGTTCCGGCGCTTTGTTCAGGGTAAGCGCTTCGGGCGCGAGATCACGCTGTTCTCCGTCTGGTACGAGCTGCGCTACGGCATCACGCTCTGTCTGATACTGACCGTGAGCTTGATCACGACGATCTTTTATTTCCATCCGTCGACGACGGCCGCGGCATCGGTGTTCCGCACCGTGACCATCCTGCCGGAGATGACCGGCCGCGTGGAGGAGACTTACGTCGGCATCAGCCAGCGAGTCAAAGAAGGGGACCCGCTGTTTCGCATGGATGGCTCCCGCTACGAGGCTGACATCGAAACCGCGAAGAAGCGTATCGCAGAAATCGACGCCCGACTGGCGGTGGCGAAGGCGCAGCTTGCCGAGGCGGACGCTCAGATCGCGGCCGCGAGCGCGGGCCTACAAGAGGCGCAGGAAGAGTTCCAGGCGCGGGTCGATATCCAGCGCCGGAGTCCGGGGGCCGTCGCAGCGCGGGAAGTGGACCGCTTCGAGGCGCGGGTAGCCTCTCAACAAGCAGCCCTCGACGCAGCAACGGCAAGCCGGGACGCGCTCCTCGAGAGGATCGACACCCAGCTTCCCGCAGAGCGGGCGACCGCCGTTGCGGCGATGCAGGAGGCTGAGGTCGAGCTCGGTAAGACGCTGATCGTTGCCGGCACCGACGGCGTCGTGCAGCAGTTCACGCTGCGCCCTGGGGATCTGGTTAACGCAATGTTGCGGCCCGCTGGCGTGCTGGTACCGGATAGCAAAGTGGACGCACTACTGGCGGGGTTCGGCCAGATCGAGTCGCAGGTGATCCGGCAAGGCATGGTCGGCGAAGTGACCTGCCCCGCACTCCCCATTCAGATTATCCCCGTGGTGGTCACCGAAGTGCAGGATGTCATCGCCACCGGGCAGGTGCGGCCGACGGACCGACTCTTCGACGTTCAAGAGTTCGCGCAGCCCGGCACCATCACCGCGCTGCTGGAACCGCTGTACGCCGGCGGGCTGGCCAACTTACCCCAAGGGGCAAGCTGTATCGCCAACGTCTACACCAGCAACCACGAGCGCCTGAGCGCTGGAGATTTGGGCACGTTTCAGCGCATCGGGCTGCATCTCGTCGACACCGTTGGCGTCGTGCACGCCATGCTGCTGCGTATTCAGGCCTTACTCCTGCCCGTGAAGACCTTGGTGTTGAGCGGTCACTGACGACACACCCTGATGACGCAATCAGGCGGCCCTGACCTGTTCATCGACATCTGCATCAGCCACACCGGCGACGACAGCGCCATCCTCGGCATCTGCAGTCGCGCCTACGCCTTCCTAATGCGCGAACTGCCGCCCGCCGGCGGGCTCAGGCGATCTCCACGCGCTTGCGCGAGGTCTTGGTCACCTTGGGCATCGAGACCACCAGCATGCCGTCTTCGAACTTGGCCGTCGCCTTGTCGGTGTCGACAGCGGCAGGCAGCGTGACGGTGCGGGAGAACGCTCCGCGGCGGATCTCCCTGCGAGAGTAGTTCTCCTTTTCCTCCTTCTCCTCGTGCTGTGTCTCTCCGGAGATGGTCAGTGTGTTGTCCGTGACGCTGAGCTCCACATCCTCCTTGCGCACGCCGGGGATCTCCGCCTTGACCACGACCTCATCGTCGCGGTCGAGGACGTCGACACTGGGGCTCGGGGCCCGCATGCCCGGCATGAGATCATCCCACGCGGGGGCGCCCCAGCGGTGCATCCAGCGCCCAGGCAGGAACTCGTCCATCAGGCGCTCCATCTGCTCCCATGGCGTTATGCCACTAGTAGTGGCGGGTGTCTTCTCGGTTTTCCGCTCGACGTTCTTGGCCATGCTTGCCTCCCATGTGCTTGACGCGCTCACACGCGGTGGGGGCAGCGGGCATGATCCGCCCTATCGAGCTCATGCCTGGCGCTGCCATCGGCGGCCGATGGGCCAGCAATACGGCATCAGGCAGGTCCTGGCACGGGACCAGGCATGAGGCTCGGCGGCACGATGGCCGCGGCGCCCCCTCTCACCACAATGATAGTGCACCCCCGGCGCTCCGCCATCGGTACATCCGGGCAACGGCCTGCGAGCGTTTGGCTACGCCTGAATCCGCACCATTAGCGAATCATATCCACGCTCGGCCTCAGACAGATTCGTGCTCTTCCAGGCGGAAGCCGAGCAGCTCCAGCACCACTCCGGTCACCGCGCCGCCGAGCAGCCCCCCGAGGAAGCCAGACGGCACCTCTGCGAGCACGCGGTCGACGGCGGTCTTGGTCTCTATGTCGAGCGCGGCGGCGGTGGTACCCGCCACCATCCAGATGCTGGCGCCTACCACTGCCGCCACCAGCGCCGCGACCAGGGGCGCCGCGATTGCATCCGGCAGCCAGCCATGGACATGCTGGACGAACCAGTGCTCGTTGAGCTGGAACAGAGAGCCCACCAGGGCGACGATGCCGGCGGCCATGACGAAAGCGCCCACCGGCTGCGCATAGACCGTCAGCACGGCCACCAGAATGATGCCGGCACCAAGCCCGGAGAGCAGGCCCGTCAAGGTTTCCGCCAGAGGCCGGGCACCGGCCGCAGAGGTCCAAGTGAAGAACGCCCCGCCGAGCAATCCGAGACCGGCCGCCACCGCCGCCAGGATGCCGAGCTCTAGCCTGGGACCGCCGATGATCAGGTAACCAATGGAGGCTACGACTCCCGCCATAGCGCCGAGCAACGCCACCGGCATGGCGCTGTAGAAAGCAGACGTGGTCATGGCCGCGGCGAGCGCCGCCACCACCACCGCCTGCCAAGGGCCGAGGGCCAGCACCTGGAGCACCTCGTACAGGCCGATGAAGAGCCCGCCGAACAGGGCGCCGGCGAGGCTCCAGACGAACAGCGTTGTGACAATAGCGGTCAAGCGCTCTTTGAGCTGCATGCGAACGGCTCCTCTGAATCCCTCTGCCGCGGCAGGGCGCGCGGCCAGCTTTGGTGCTACCCGGCTGCGTCATGCCGCCGGTGGACGGTTGTTGTCATTGATTGGGTGCGCCGGGCACGTGGCCTGGCCCCCCTAGTAGTCTAGCGAATCCAAATGATCCGGCACTCATGCATCGAGAAAGCCGCAGCCGCACCAGGGGCGTGGCCGCCTGCCATCACCCGCGGGCCTGGGTTACCATCCGGCCGTGCTTCAGGCACCACGCCCGCGCGCCGGCGCCCGACGTGCGGCGCAAAACGACCGAATTCCAACGAAAGCGAGGACACCCATGGCGAGAACAGCACTGGTCACCGGCGGCACCCGCGGCATCGGCGAGGCCATCAGCATCGCGCTGAAGGACGCCGGCTATAAGGTCGCGGCCAACTACGGCGGCAACGATAAAGCAGCCCAAGACTTCACCGCTCGTACCGGTATCCCGGCCTACAAGTTCGACGTCTCCGACTTTGACGCCGTTACCAATGGCATTCAGGCCATCGAGCAGGACCTGGGACCCATCGAGGTACTGGTAAACAACGCCGGCATCACCCGCGACGGTACCCTGCACAAGATGACACACGACAAATGGCAGGCCGTGATCGACACCAATCTTGGGTCGTGCTTCAACTGCTGCCGGGCCGTCATCGAGGGCATGCGTGAGCGCGGCTTCGGGCGCATCGTCAACATCGGCTCCATCAACGGCCAGGCCGGTCAGTACGGCCAAGTCAACTACGCCGCCGCCAAGTCCGGCATCCATGGCTTCACCAAGGCGCTTGCGCAGGAAGGCGCCGCCAAGCACATCACCGTCAACGCCGTGGCGCCCGGCTACGTGGACACGGAGATGGTGCGCGCCGTGCCGCCGGAGGTACTGGAGAAGATCATCAAGCGCATTCCGGTCGGGCGGCTCGGTAAGCCGGAGGATATTGCGCGCACCGTGGTGTTTCTGGTGGCGGACGATGCGGACTTCATTACCGGCGCAACGCTGTCCGTCAACGGCGGCCAACATATGTATTGAGGATGGGGATTTAGCGAGGCGGTGCCGCAGACGGATGAGCGACCGGGTCGCCGGCGCGCCTCAGGCTTGTCATTGGCCAGGGCGGAGGGCAAAGGGCGGAGGATCGGCCTCCCGCTCCGCCGGCGGCAACTGCTCCTCGGCCCTCGCCCCTTCGGCCCCCTCAGCCCTTCGGCCCAAGAATCAGCCATAGGATGAACCCCAACAAGGGCAACAGCAGCAGCAACACCACCCAAATGACCTTGCCCAGGGTACTTGCGTCGCTCTGCACCGTTTTGACGATGGCATAGACCACCAAAATCAGCAGCAGCAGTCCGAAAAAACCGCCCACTTCGACCATGTGTCCTCTCCTCCTGCGTCTGCGACAGCCTGCGGCGGCACCATCGATCTGTCGTTTTCCGCGGGCCTCGGTGACTCGTTGTGCGGCGCGCCCCGAGTCACTCGCGCCGGTGCGCTGTCGCCGGCCGGTGCCGTCGTGACGGCCGCCGCCATCATCATCGCCAACGCCCGGGCCGGCCAAGCGCATCGCCATGATGATGCGCTGGCTAGCCAACTAACCGCCTGTCTGCAAGGCGCCGGGCTCGCCAGCGTCACGCTGCCCTTCCCGGCGGTGGCCAAGGACCCGGCGTACCGCGCTGAGCTCGAAGCCTACCTGGATGCCGGCGCCCGGCGCGTGGTGGTGCTGGGCGGCGACGGCACGGTACGCAGCGTCGCAGCCCTGCTGTTGGGCAGGGACGTCCCGCTCGGGATTGTACCGCTCGGCACCGCCAACCTGCTCGCTCGCGACCTAGGCGTGCCCTTGGTACCGGAGGTAGCCGTCGGCATGCAGGCAACGGCGCGGGTGCACCATATCGACGTCGCCCGATGCAATGATGAGCCCTTCCTGTGCGCCGCCATGTTCGGACTGACCACGAACTTGGCCCGGGCCCGCGAGGCGGCCCGTGGCATCGGCACCTGGCGTATGCTGCCGCGCGTGCTGCGCAAGGCCTACTGGCTGCTGAAGCGTTACCCCTTTCACCGAGTACACCTGCGCCTGGACGACGCGCCGGCGACGCTCAGCACCCGCGCGCTGCTGGTTTCGAACAATCCACTCGAGCCCCGCGCGGGCCTGCACCCCGCGCGCACCGCGCTGGATACGGGACGCCTCGGCGTCTACGGTGTACGCGAGGGACCGCTGTACGATCTGCCGCGATTGGTGCTGACGCTGCTTGCGGGCGCCTGGACGCGAGAGCCGCGGGTATTCCACCGCATTTGCCGGCATGCCCGCATCGACACCCAGCGCCCCTTGCGCACCACGGCGTTGCTGGACGGCGAGCGGACGCAGTTCCGCTCGCCGCTCGAGTTCGACAGCCTGCCTGGCGCCCTGCCGGTACTGGTACCGGACCCGGCAGCCGCAAAGTCTTCCCGCGGCGCACACACTCGCTGAGACCCTGACGCATGAGCTATCGGTGGGTTAACCCTCAACCCCAGCGTCCACACCGGGGCCCACGCGGATGCTGAGGACGGCCTCGGCCCCGCGGTAGCGGCCGTTACCGAGCCGCAGGCATCCGCCGAGCAGGTCCATCCGGGAGCGCAGACTGTAGAGCCCAAAACCGCCGGCTGTGCTCTCGCCCTGAGCCGTGCCGGACGCAACCCCCGCGCGTTCCAGCCATGTGGGCTCGAAGCCCCGCCCGTCGTCGCTGACCACGATACGCAACAGGTCGCCATCATAGGTGAGCCGCAGGAGGGCCTGGGTCGCCTCCGCATGCTTGGCAACGTTGATCAGTAGCTCTCGCGCGCCTTGAAACAGTGTGACCGATAAGGCATCCGCCAAGGCCGGCGGGTCGCCGCTTTGCTCACAGACCACGTGCAGCCCCCATTGCTCTCGAACCTCCGACGCGAGCCATTCCAGCGCCTGATAAAGGCCGCGCTTACGCAGCAGGGGTGGACTGAGCTCGAAGACCAGAGAACGCAACTGCTTGATGGCTCCCGCCAGCAGCGCAACCAGCTGCCCCCGGCGCTCCTCGAGCTGCGACTCGCCCTCCAACAGGATGCGCGCCAGGACCAACTCTTGAATGGTGGTGTCGTGCAGCTGCTGTGCGAGCTGGCGGCGCTGGCGCTCCTCCACCGTCGCCATCTCTACGTTCAGCTCGCGGAGTCGGCGGTTGGCCTGCTGCAGGCGGGCGCTGCGCTCGTCCAACGCGGTATGCAGGCCGCGGGACAGCTGCGACAGGGTGGTGTGGGTCGCGACCCGGGCCAGCAGCACCGACACGGCGAACGGCTTGACGATGTAATCTACGCCGCCGGACTCGAAGCCGCGCACAATCTCCTGCTCGTTGCCCTTGGCCGTCAGGAAGATGATCGGGATGCGCTTGGTGCTGGCCCCCTGCCGCAGCTCCCGGCAGACGGCGAAACCATCCGTGTCCGCGAGCATCACGTCGAGCAGAATGAGATCCGGGTGGCGGTCCTGCGCCGCCGCCAAGGCATCGGCACCGGTGGACGCCGCCGACACGCGATAGCCCTGTTGGCGGAGCAGCCCTGCGACATAGACGCGGGTCGCGCCTTCGTCGTCGACAACCAAGATCTCGGCTTGAGGGAGCGGGTCGGTCACGTCTGGGCGGCTGTCCGTTGGCGCCTCGGCGGCGTCGACGCCGCGCTCGAGTAAGTGCTGGACACTCCCCCGGAGCACGGCAAATCTTTAAAAGGCTACGCGAACTGAACGAATAATCCTGTCAGCTATGCGCGTACAAGCACGAGGTCATCACCGATCGCCATCACCCCCCACCGGGCAGCGTGGCTGCCCTTCCGGCTGCTCGGCGCGCTCGGCGGATAGCGTCGTGGGCTCGTGCTCGGGCGGAGCGGCCGCCGGCGCAGCCGACACGGCATCCAACGCGGCCAATACCTGCTCCAGAACCGCAAGCAGCGCCTGTGCGGCGGATCGCCAGTCGCCGCGGTCGTCCAGCGCGGCCGTGACCGCTAGCGCCCGCTGTTCCAGGCCGGCAGATCCGATCACGCCGGCCACGCCCTTGAGCGCATGGGCGATGGACCGCAACTGACGGCGCTGCCCGGATGCGACTGCGGCGCGGAGCGCTGACAGATCGTTTCGATGCTCTCGGTGAAAGGACGCCAGCACCCGCTGATAGAGCACCGCGTCGCCGCCGGCACGGGCCAGGCCGGCCGCGAAATACACCGCTGGACCAGCGCCCGGCGCCTGCTTCACAGCCACCACCCCTGTGACGCCCGCCCCTCCCCCGGTGGTAGCATCAGCATGGTCCGCCTGCTGAATTGCCTCCCGTACCAGAACAACCGCCCACGCCGCTGCCGGCACAACGACCCGCCGACAGCCCCCCTTCACGTCACCCGCCACCGACGCCACCCACACGTGTC
>NZ_JAIFKJ010000100.1 GCF_019695415.1 Thiohalocapsa sp. | reverse complement strand
TGGCGGGGCATCCTGCCCCGCACGGGAAGCGCCAATAAATCGGCGCTTCCCTAAGACAGAGGATGCCACGTCAACTCCGACGCCACGAGTCAACGGCATCGTGGCAGTAATCCACAGGGAGAGCGCTTAGCCCTCCCCAAACGTCGCGGCCTGGGGCTCAGACGCCCGCCATCAGCGCGCGCATCTTCTCGGCATCCGGCTGGCGCACGACGCCGCGCTCGGTGACGATGCAGTCCACCAGCGCTGCTGGTGTCACGTCGAACACGGGATTGTGGGCCGTGACACCATTGGGGCCGATCCGCTTGCCGCCGCAGGCGAGCACCTCCTCCGGGTCGCGCTCTTCGATCGGGATGTCCGCGCCGCTGGTCACGCTCATGTCGATGGTGGATGTGGGCGCGGCCACCATGAAGCCGACGCCGTGGTGACGCGCCAATACCGCCAGCGCATAGGTGCCGATCTTGTTGCAGACATCGCCGTTGGCAGCGATGCGGTCCGAGCCGACGACGACCCAGCCGATCTCGCCGCGAGCCATCATGCTGGCGGCAACGTTGTCCGACTGCACGGTGACAGGAATGCCGGCCTGCGCCAGCTCCCAGGCCGTCAGCCGCGAGCCTTGGAGCCAGGGCCGGGTCTCGTCGGCGTAGACCATGCGCACCTTGCCCGCGGCATGGGCACTGCGCACCACACCGAGGGCCGTGCCATAGCCGCCGGTGGCCAGCGCGCCGGCGTTGCAATGGGTGATGATATCCGTTGGACCCTGAATCAGCTCAGCGCCGAAATCGCCCATGGCGCGATTTGCAGCGGCATCTTCCTCGTGAATTTTACGGGCCTCGCTCAGCAGCGCCGGCACCGGATCCGCAGCCTCCAGCACGCTGATGAGCCGGCGCATGCGCTCCAGCGCCCAGAACAGATTCACCGCCGTCGGCCGACTCGCGGCCAACACCTCAATGTCCGCACCGATGCCGACGCGCCAATCCGCCGCGGCGTTGCTGCTGATCCATGCCCGGGCCGCAAGCACGACACCATAGGCGGCGGTGATGCCGATGGCAGGCGCACCACGCACCACCATGTCGGAAATGGCCTTCGCCGTCTCGGCCGCCGAGTGACAGGCCACGAAGCGTGTCTCTTGCGGCAGGACACGCTGGTCCAGCAGAAAGAGCCTGTCGTCGTGCCAGACGACGGCGTTGTCCGGATGGATGTCGAGGGCGTTGGGCGTTTCCATGGGCTCGAACCTTGTGGCACATTGCAGCGTGCCCCCGATTCTTGATCTTCCGCGCGCAGCGCTCAAGGGTGTCCGTCATGAAAGGCGCGCGATCGCGCCACGCTGCTCCTTACCTGGCCAAAACGCACAAGCCAATGCACGCAGACCTCCTCATTCACGCCGACTGGGTCCTGCCGGTGGACGCCAGCGATGCCACGCTCGTCAAGCACAGCCTTGTCATCGCCGATGGGCGCATCGCAGCCTTGCTGCCGCGGGCGGAAGCGGAGACACAGATCGAAGCTGCCAAGACCCTGGAGCTGCCAGGCCATGTGCTGATCCCGGGGCTGATCAACGCCCACACGCACTCGCCGATGTCACTGCTGCGCGGACTCGCCGATGACCTGCCGCTGATGACCTGGCTGCACGAGCACATCTGGCCCGCCGAGGGGCGCTGGGTGGATCAGGAGTTCGTCGCCGACGGCACGCGCCTGGCTCTACTGGAGATGCTGCGCGGCGGGATCACCTGCTTCAACGACATGTACTTCCACGCAGACGTGACGGCGCGCGTCTGCGCCGAAGCGGGCATGCGCGTGCTGGCGGGCATGATCGTCGTGGACTTCCCGACCCGCTACGCCGATAACGCAGACGAATACCTGCGCCGCGGGCTGGAGCTCTACGACCACTATAGGGACCACCCGCTGGTGCGCCCGGCCTTCGCACCGCACAGCACCTATGCGGTATCCGAAGCGCCGCTCGAGCGCGTGCGCACCCTGGCGGACGAGCTCCAGGTGCAGGTGCACATCCATCTGCACGAGACCCGGGACGAGGTCATGCAGGTGCTGCGCACGCATGGCGAACGGCCTATCGCTCGGCTGGACCGGCTCGGGCTGCTCGGGCCGCAGCTGGTGGCCGTGCATATGACCCGGCTGGAGGATGAGGAGATCGCACGCCTGGCCGAGACCGACACCCAGGTGGTGCATTGTCCGGAGTCGAATCTCAAGCTGGCCAGCGGCTTCTGCCCGGTGGCGGACCTGATCGATGCCGGCGTCAACGTCGCACTCGGCACCGACGGCGCCGCCAGCAACAACGACCTCAACCTGCTCGGCGAAATGCGCACCGCCGCCCTGCTGGCCAAGGGCGTCTCGGGCCGCGCCAACGCGGTGCCAGCGGAGCAGGCCCTGCGCATGGCCACCTGGAACGGCGCCAAGGCGCTTGGCCTGGAGCGCGAGATCGGCTCGTTGGAGGTCGGCAAGGCCGCTGACGTGGTAGCCGTGGATCTAAGCGATCCACATACCCAGCCCATGTACCACCCCTGCTCGCAGCTGGTGTACGCCGCCAGCAGCCATCAGGTGCGCCACGTCTGGATCCGCGGCCGGCAGGTGTTGCGCGACGGTGAGCCGCTGACGCTGGACCCGGCTGTAATTCTCACCGCGGCGCGAGAGTGGGCAGGTCGAATTTCAGAGGACTGAGCAGGATGGCAATCCCCGGGTTCAGGCGTCGCCTTGCTTGCCGAGCAGCGCTCGCAGCCTGAGCAACTCTGCCTCGGCTGCCTCGGCACGGCTGGTCTCTTCGGCGAGTTGGCGCTGGGCTGCCTCGGCCTTGGCTTGCGCTGCCTCGGCCTCGGCTTGCGCTGCTTCGGCCTTGGCTTGCGCTGATTCGGCATGCGCCTTTTCAGCGGCGGCCTCGGCCTGCGCGATCTCGGTATGCGTCAGCAGCAGGTTGCCGTCGGCATCCCACCAACGCAGCCAGCGGGTCTCGACATTACGAAAGCTGCCATCCCACCAACCGAGGCGCAGGGCCAGGAGCGGGCTCGGGATCTGCCCGGGCGCGGTGGGCGTCAGGGGCCGGTAGCGGCCATCCACCAGCGAGAAACCGGCGAAGTCCTCCGGCGCCCAGGGATCGAACCAGAAGTACTCGGCGACCCGCAGCCGGTCCTGGTAGATCTGCTTCTTCTCGACCTTGTCCACCTGGCGGCTGGTCTCGGAGATCAGCTCGATCACCAGATCCGGCCCCTTGCCCTCCTGCCAGACCACCCAGCTCTTGCGCTCATGGGGCGAGACGCCGAGGACGACGAAGACGTCCGGGCCGCGAAAGTCCTTGCCGCGCAGCTGCTCCTCACTGAAATACAGGAACATGTTGCCGCCGACGAAGCAGTCGCCGCGCGCCTCAGCCCAGGGCAGCAGCGCGTCGATCAGCAGGTCCATCTGCAAACGATGGCGCCAGGTCTCCATCGGCTCTCCGTCATCGCTGGGGAGATCGTCCTCGGTAGGCAACCGCGGCAGTGCAGCTGCGGGGTCGTTCATGGCGGGCCCCGTACGGGAAATCGGCAATTTTCCTGATTGCAGCAGAGGGTTAGCGTACGGTCAAGCCGACACCGAAAAGCCCGCGGCGCGGGCGTCGCGAGCGCTCAGCTCACCGCCGGCGCCTGCCGCACGTAGGTGTCGTCGGTGAGCTGCTTCAGCACGAAGTCGGCCACGTCGGCCCGGGACACGCGGGTTGCCTTAATGGACTTGTCGGTACCGGCCTGGTAAGTATCGGTGCGCGGGCCGTCGGTGAGCCCGCCGGGGCGGACGATGGTCCAGTCCGTGTCGCTGGCCATGATCAGCCGCTCCTGCTCCGCCTTGGCCTCCATGATGCGCTTCAGCGTCAGGTTCATGATGACGCGGAAGGCAAAGTTGATCTGGTCGATGCTGTCGCCGACACCCATGGAGCTGACGGCGATGAGGCGCTTGACGCCGTGCTTGTCCATGGCGGTGAGGATGCGCTCGGTGCCGGCGGCCTCGACGGGATCGTTGCCTGGTTTCGTGCCCAGCACGCAGATCACGGCGTCCGTGCCCTCGACAGAGGTATCCGTCGCGGCCTGGTCCAGGACGTCGCCCTGCACCACGGTAAGCCCCTCGCGGGATTCGAGCTTGCCCGAATCACGGGCGAGGGCCTGGATGCTGTGACCCGCGGCGAGCGCCTGCGCCAGTACCTGCATACCGGTGCCGCCAGTGGCGCCGAAGAGTGCGATCCGCATGGCTCAGCCCTCCTGGCCCGCCGCCGCGCGCTGGAAAACCATCATGTAATTGATGCCCTTGTAGCGGCTGAAGGAGAAAGCGCGGTTGAAGGGGTTTACGCGCACGCCCGTCTCGTGGATGACGGCGAAACCGTCGCCGAGCCCATCGACCAGCTCCTGCGGCTTCACCAGCTTGCGGTAGTGATGCGTGCCCTTGGGCAACCAGCCGAGGACGTACTCGGCGCCGATGATGGCACTGAGCCAGGCCAACGGCGTGCGGTTGATGGTCGCGACCACCATGACGCCGCCGGGGCGCACAAGACGCGCGCAACTGGCCAGGAAATCGGGCAGGTTCTCCACGTGCTCGACGACCTCCATGTTGAGCACGGCGTCGAAGGTGGCGCCGGTGGCGGCGAGGTCGTCGGCGGTGATGAGTCTGTAGTCGATGTCCGCGCCGCTCCAGTTGGCATGGATCTCGGCGACGCGGACGTTCTTCTCGGTGATCTCGGTGCCGGTCACCTTGGCGCCCAGGTCGTGCACGGACTCGCTCAGGATGCCGCCACCACAGCCGATATCCAGAATCTCTAGGCCTTCCAGCGGACGCTCGGCCTCGGGGTCACGGCCAAAGGCGGCACAAAGACGGTCGCGGACGTAGTCGAGCCGAAAGGCGTTGAGCTTGTGCAGCGGCCAGAATGGTCCCTGATCGTCCCACCAGCGATGCGCCAGCTTCTCGAAGTATTCGACCTCGCTTGGGTCGATGTCCGGGGCGGTGAGATGGACGGCGGTCATGACGGGCTCGGGCGATCTCGGCGAACGTTGCCGAGGATATCTGGCTCTGCGGGCGTCATTGCAACCGGCGGCCCCTGCGGCCGCGCCGCCTTACCGGGGCCGCACGGTCGCACCGACACTTGGTTAGAATCGAGCCCCGCACAGTAACCGGGAGCCCCGAAGCCCATGCACAAGGAGACCCTGATCGGTTGGTGGTCCGACCTGGCACTGCTCTGTGCGGTGGCCGGCGGCGGTGCGGCGGGCGACAGCGTGGGACCCGCAGAACTCATCAAGGTCTTCAAGCCGGACGGCTGGAGCTGCCGAACCTGGACCGCCCAGCGGCGGACCGGATCGCGGCAAGCATCAACGGCCTGCGCTATCGCGAGCGGACCTTGACCGCCTAAATGCCACTGTTCCTGTCATGGCAGCGGCAGCACCGGCTGCCGCGCCCGACGCGAAGGCCGCCCCGTACCGCTTCCAAGCCCGTTTGCAGCTGTCGGCGGCGACCCCCACCTGTTCCGGAGACGCGCAACCGCACCTGCCATGCAACTGCTCAACCGCCTCCAGGCCCTCGCCCGCTGGCTGCATCCTGCACGGCCCCTGTTCGTCGGAGCCGGAGCCATCGCCTTCATCCTGGCCGCGTATCTGGTGGTCTTCGGCGACCCGCAGACCAGCGACCCGTTGCTGCTCCCGGCGATCGTCGGCATCCTCTGGAGCCTCTGTGCCGCGCTGTTCATCAGTACGTTCGAGACGGTGCCGCCGCCTGCCGGCCCGGACATGCGTGGCTGGGCCGGGCTCAGGCGCCGGGCCACGCGGCTCTGGTACGGCCTGCTGGCCCTGGCGTTCCTGAGCATCACCGTCGCCGCGCTCCTGCTCACCCGACGCCTCCTCGGCGAGGCGTTGGGCTGACCACTCGTCCGCATCCGCCTCGCGACGCACAACACCGCGGCGGGGCAAACCCAGCAAGCCACCCCACTGGAGCCACCGCTTGAACGAAGAAGCCATCGCATCCGCGTACGAGCTGCTGCGCAACTCGGTGATGACCTACGGCGGCGAGCCGGTGGGGACCGTCGCTGCCATTGCCGAGGGCGGCGCGGAGGCCGAGAACTACCACGACTGCTTCGTGCGGGACTTCATCCCGTCGGCGCTGGTCTTTTTGGCAGACGGCGAGGCGGATATCGTGCGTAACTTCCTGCGCACCGTGCTCCGGTTGCGCAGCCAGCACCAGCGCATCCACGGCCATGAGATCGAGCCAGCGGTGCTGCCGGCGAGCTTCCGGGTGGGCCTAGATGACAGCGGCCGGGAGCGCATCCGGGCGGACTTCGGCGACCACGCCATCGGCCGCGTGGCGCCGGTGGACGCCATGATGTGGTGGGTTATCCTGCTCAACATCTACTGCCGCGCCACCGGTGACAAGGCGCTGGCCATGGAGCCCGAGGTGCAGCGGGCACTGCGGGGCATCCTGGAACTGACCCTGCGCGAGGGGTTCGAGGTTTTCCCGACGCTGCTGGTACCCGACGGCAGCTTCATGATCGACCGCCGCATGGGCGTCTACGGCCATCCGCTGGAGATTCAGTCCCTCTTCTACGGCATGCTGGTAAGCGCCGTGGAGCTGCTGCGCGACACGCCCGAGTCCCACGATGTGCTCACACTTGCCGAGAAGCGGGCCAACATGCTTCGCAACTATGTGCAGCTGTTTTACTGGCTGGACATGGAGCGCCTGAACGAGATTCACCGCTACCGCACCGAGGAGTTCGGCACCGGCAGCGTCAACATGCTGAACATCTACCCCGAGTCCATCCCAGAGTGGGTGGTGGACTGGCTGCCGGCGCGGGCGGGTTATCTGGTTGGCAACCTGGGCCCCGGCCGCATGGACTTCCGGTTCTTTGCGCTGGGCAACCTGCTCGCGATTATCTTCGGCATCACCAGCCAGCGCGAGGCCCAGGGCATTATGCGCCTGTACCAGGACCGCTGGGAGGACCTCGTGGGCTGCATGCCCGCCAAGCTGGTTTATCCCGCCGTGGTCGGCAAGGAGTGGATCTTCATGACCGGCAGCGACCCGAAGAACGTCCCTTGGTCCTACCACAACGGCGGAAACTGGCCGGTGCTAATCTGGGCCTTCGTTGCCGCCGCCATGAAGACCGGCCGCGGCGATCTCGCCCAGCTGGCGCTGGACGTCGCCGACCACGGCCTGCCCCAGGCCGACTTCCCCGAGTACTACGACGGCCGTGCCGGCAACCTCATCGGCCGCCGCGCGCACCTGCGCCAAGTGTGGTCCGCGGCCGGCTATATCCTGGGGCACAAGATCGTCGAGAACGAGAAGCTCCTGGACATGTTCTGCGCCGTGGATCAGCGCGAGGTCGAGAGCTAGCCGGACGGTGGCAGCCGCTGCCGCCGAGCAGAGCAGCTTATTGCTGCCGCAGCCCGCGCACCAGGTCGAGCAACGCCGGATCGTCCCAATCACGCTCTCCTTGGGCCCGATAGACGCGGCGACCGCACGGCACGACGCGCAAGGTCGGCGGCCAGCCTTTCATGGGCCAACCATGCGAGACGCCCATATCCGTACCCACCGGCCTGGCCTCTTCTACCACTATCACCCTACCCCGACGCACGCCGGTGAATA
>NZ_JAIFKJ010000019.1:1909-2634 GCF_019695415.1 Thiohalocapsa sp. | reverse complement strand
CGCGATCGTCGGCATCCTCCGCCGCTTTCTCGTCATGGGACCTGACGGCGATGGCATAATATTTGTCGGCAACGCGGTCATGTGGGTAGATGTCGCGCGCCATCTGGACGAGTGCCGCCATCGTTTCGGGCTTGAGCGCCTTCGTTTCCAGCGCCCAGCTATCGGTGGCATGTGCGATGAAGCTCGTCCCGATGATGAGAACGGCGCCTGCCTTGACACCAGAGGCAAGCAATTCCCGACGGGTCATACCCCGCGGGTTTCGGGGCTCTTGCATGGCCTTTCTCCTCCCTAGAGTTCCAGCGACCAAGAAGCTGAAGAACGTGTTTTTGGTCTTTAACCGAGCCGGTCTTTGACGTCCGCGGCGAAGTCTTCATAACGCCGCAGCGATTTGACCTGCACATCGACGGCATGGCCGTGTTTCTTCATGATGGGCAGGTCGAAAAGGATGCGGTCGAGCGTGTCCGGGCTGTCGACATTGACGACGGCGAAGACCCGTCGCTCGCCAACAACCTTCCACAGATCGACCACGGCGCCGGCAGCCTTGGCCGCGAGCGCGGCGTCGGCTTCCTCGGCCCAGATTTTGAAAAGGTCGGCCTGAGATTGACTCGCGTCATACCCGACCGAGAAGGCAAGGTGCTAGAGCATAGGGCGTTTCCCTGTCCCTTATACACATTTGACGCTGCCGACGAAGAGGAAAGTGGAGATGCAGGTGGTCAGCGGACCAA
>NZ_JAIFKJ010000019.1:0-1899 GCF_019695415.1 Thiohalocapsa sp. | reverse complement strand
GTATAGCATCAAGCGTTTCCTTTGTTATTATTTTTCGCGGCCGAGGTTTTTATTGATAGCGGCCGGCACGCTGCAGCAGTTCGATCTTGTAGCCGTCCGGATCTTGAACAAAGAAAAACTTGGCGATCACTTCGCCATCCGGGGCGAATTCGACGATATCCCGGGGCTCGAAGCCGAGCTCTTTGAAGCGTTCGTGCTCCGCTTCGAGGTTGTCGACCGCGAAGGCGATGTGGCCATAGCCGTTCCCGAGGTCATACGGCTCGGTCTCGCCCTTGTTGACGGTCAGTTCGACCTCGAAGTCGTTTTCCGGGTTTCTGAGATAGACGAGTGTGAAGTTCTCGAAGTCGAGCCTGTCGGCGATCTTGAGTCCGAAGCCCTTTTCATAGAAGTCGACAGAGCGCGCCTCATCGAGCACGCGGATCATCATGTGAATAGCTTTCGCCATTCCACCATCCTCCCTCGCTTTCGCTTAGAGGAAAACATTACCATCGTTCGGGGCCGGATGGTGGTACGCCGCTACTACGCGGCGTGTTTGGCGCCCTGGGCGCGGCGCGCGACTTCGGCCAGGCAGGCGCAGCGCAAGAGCGACGCGAAGTTGCGCACCTCACCGCGCAGCTCAAGCACCTCGTCGTGCAGCTGCGAAAGGAACTGCGGCGTCGTCAGGCTCTCGCGCTCGGCGATGCTGTCGAGCACCCGCCAAAAACCGGCTTCGAGGCGGATAGACGTGCTATGGCCGTTCAAGCGGATCGAGCGTGTCTCGCACTCGTAGTCCGCCGGGTCCTGGGCAGCGAATATCTGGCACATTGAAGCGTTCCTCCGTTGGGGCGACCATTTTTCATCGCTGTTTTCAATTATTATAAGTCAAACAGATCGTGGCTGCCAAGCAGGACCCAAGCGCCGCTATCCCGCCGCAGAAGCCGGTTGATGCCCAATGGCTGGATCGAAAAAGGGGCGTAAGCGGCGCATTGATTGGGCCCTATGGCCCGGCCGTTTCAAAGACTGCGCTGATTGACGCGCCGCGCGACGTCCTCGGCGCTTTCCTTGCGCTCGCTGTAGCGGTCGGTGAGGTAGGCGGCCCGGTCGCGCAACAGCAGCGTGAACTTCATCAGCTCTTCCATCACATCCACGATCCGGTCATAGAGCGGTGACGGCTTCATCCGCCCGTCCTCGTCGAACTCCAGATAGGCCTTGGGCACCGAGGACTGGTTCGGGATCGTGACCATGCGCATCCAGCGGCCCAGCACGCGAAGCTGATTGACCGCGTTGAAGCTCTGCGAGCCGCCGGAGACCTGCATCACCGCAAGCGTCTTGCCCTGCGTGGGCCGCACGCCGCCCAGCGCCAGCGGGATCCAGTCGATCTGCGCCTTCATGATGCCGGTCATCGCGCCGTGGCGTTCCGGCGAGCACCAGACCATCGCCTCGCTCCAGGTCACCAGATCGCGCAACTCCTGCACCTTGGGGTGATCGGCCTCGGCATCGTCGGGCAGCGGCAGGCCGGATGGGTCGAACGTGCGGGTTTCAGCGCCGAAGCGAGTCAGAACGCGCGCGGCCTCTTCGTTCATCAGGCGGCTGAAGGACCGGGTGCGGAGCGACCCGTAGAGCAGGAGGATGCGGGGCGGGTGCACGGCGCGATCGGACGGGAACAGGCGAGCGTCGTCGATCGGGCGGAAATGCGCCTCGGCAAGCTGGGGCGTGTCACTCATGCATCGGGCCTTTCGCGGGGCATGGCCTGTCGGCGGCCGCAGGTCGAATTGGTCGATGTCGCGGGTAGCACGGTGGCGTGGCATGTGCCACGGTCTCGGCGCGTCCGCCGCCCGCTTGATCCGACGGAAACACTGACTGCCGCGATTTGCCTGACCTCTTTTCCTTATACACATCTCCGGACCCACGCACCAGGCA
>NZ_JAIFKJ010000353.1 GCF_019695415.1 Thiohalocapsa sp. | reverse complement strand
CGATAGGCCTGGCGTACGGCATGCGTCACGAGCTTGTCGCGCACAAGGCGACCATTGACGTAGAAGAACTGCATGTCGCCCTGGCTACGGTCGAAGGCAGGGCTCGCGACGAGCCCATGCAAGCGCAGTCCGACCGCCGACTCGTCCAGTGTCAGCGCATGAGCCAGGAACCCCTCCCCCAGCAGCCGCCGAAGCCGCTGTGGGTCCATGGCGGTGTCCGCGGCGGGCAGTTCCAAGGAGACGCGCCCATTGTGAGTGAGCCTGAGCGCGATGTCGTCGCGGGCGAGTGCGAAGCGCGTCAGCAACTGGTCGATGTGCCCGAGCTCGGTCTTCTCGGTGCGCAGAAACTTCCGTCTAGCCGGCACGTTGTAGAAGAGGTCGAGCACCTCGACGCTGGTGCCGCCGCCGTGGGCGGCGGGCTGCGGCGGGTCCTGACGGTCGGAGCCGTCGCAGCGCAGACGCCAGCCGTGGGGCTCGCCCTGGCGGTACGAGGTGATTGCGAAGCGCGATACAGCTGCGATGCTCGGCAGGGCTTCGCCGCGGAAGCCGAGCGTGGCCACGGCTTCGAGGTCCGCAAGGCTCGCGATCTTGCTGGTGGCATGGCGGGCCACGGCCAGCGGCAGGTCGTCCGGCCCGAGGCCGCTGCCGTCGTCGGTTACACGGATCAGCTTGATGCCGCCTTGCTCAAGATCTATGCGCAGGCTGCGTGCGCCCGCATCCAGGCTGTTCTCCACCAGCTCTTTGACCACGGAAGCCGGCCGCTCGATGACCTCGCCGGCGGCGATCTGGTTGATGAGCTGGGCGGGCAGTGCACGGATGGACGCCATGCCCGGATGGAAGCAGATACGGTGCCGGCCCGCAAGCCAGTGCCGCCTGCTTTAGGCTGTCAGCCGTCAGGCTGCGACGGCTCGGGTGGGTCTGAGTGGGAGCCCCGGGCGTACCCGGCAGCTCCGGCGCCCGTGTCAGCTGCACCGCGGCATGACCGAGATCTTAGTGCCGCGCCACCTCGGCGAAGTTTACGGCGTCGCTCGACGGCAACGCGCCCAGCTCATCTCCCACGGGAGCGCCGTCTCGGGCAAAGCGTGTGCCGGGCGGCGGATAATCCTCGAAATAGTCCACGATCCCTTCCAGCAGATAGTCGGCGAGCTTGTTCTGATAGCTGCCGGTGCGCAGGCGCTTCTCCTCATCCGGGTTGGAGATGAAGGCCGTTTCCACCAGCATGGACGGAATGTCCGGCGACTTCAGCACGGCGAAGCCGGCCTTTTGGATGCGCGTTTGATGCACGTCGCCCAGGGCGCGGAGCTTCGACAAAACCCGCTCGGCAGCGATGCTGCTGTGCTCCAGGGTTGCATTCTGCGTCATGTCCAGCAGCACGCTGGCCAGCACGTCGTTCTGCTCGGCGAGGCTGACCCCGCCGATCAGGTCGGCGCGGTTCTCCCGTTCAGCCAGCCATTTGGCTGCCTCGCTTGTGGCGCCGCCATTGGACAGCGTATAGACCGACGAGCCACGCACGCGCCTGTCCTTGAAGGCATCCGCATGGATGGACACGAACAGGTCGGCTTGATGCTTGCGGGCCTTGGCGATGCGCTGACGCAGCGCGATGTAGTAGTCGCCGTCGCGGATCATCACAGCGCGCATGCCTTGGCGGCGGTTGATACGCTCGGCGAGCTTGCGCGAGATGGCCAGCGTGACGTTTTTTTCGTAGGTGCCGGCGGGGCCGATGGCGCCTGGGTCCTCGCCGCCATGCCCGGCGTCCACGGCGACGATGACGTCACGGTGGCGCACCCCCTTAGGCTGCACCGAAAGATGCCGCGGCGCCACCGAGGGCTCGTTGCGGCTCACCACCTTTGCCCCGCCCGGGTGCGCGCGGGCGGAGACGTCGATCACCAGCCGGTGCCCATAGGTGGCGTTGGGCTCAAGCGCGAAGCTCTTGGCCTTAACCGGTTGCTTGAGATCGAGCACGACGCGCAAGTCATCCCCCTCGCGGACGCCGCTGCGCATCCCGGCCACCAGCGCATCGTCGCCGTCGGCCGTCGGCAGCTGACCAGCCAGCCGGGCGTCGCTGATGTCTACCACCAGCCGATGAGGGTTCTCCAACGAAAAAATACGATGGCGAATGGGCGCGGCGGTGTCGAGGACGATGCGCGTGTGATCCGGCGCATTCCAGATACGCGCGCCGTGCACGCTGACCTGCCCTGCATTGGCCGTATGCGCGGCTCCAAGCACGAGCGCTGCCAGTAAGACTTTGAGTGCGGTTGCCATATCAGACGCCCCTGCCCCCGAGTCTTTGGTAACGGAAGACGTTGCTGTAATGATAGCATCGTGATTCCCATTATTCCAAGCATAGACACGTCGTTGCGGCACCTTCTTCAGACTAAGTAACGCAATTTGTTGCAGATATTGTACAGTTGGCCTTTTGCAACGCTGAGCCCTCACCCGCGCAACCGCCACAGCTGCGCTCCCACCGCGGCCCTGTCTCAGGGCGCGGGAGCAGGCCCCGGCGTCTGCGGCAGACGCGCAGCGAATGCGGCCTGCCAGGCCGCGGCAGGCTCGAAGCGCAGGCTGCGCCCGCCGTCCCGGTGCGCAATCGCGACTTCCAGGTCCGGCGCGGGCAGCACGCCGGCGCCCCGCTCGGGCCATTCCACGAGCACCAGGCTTGCATCATCGAGCAGGTCGCGGATGCCGAGGTATTCGAGCTCCTCGGGGTCGGCAATGCGATAGAGATCCAGGTGGTGCACGAGGGCGCCCGGCAGCTCGAAGCTCTCCACCAGCGTGTAGGTGGGGCTGCGGACGGGGCCTTGATGCCCGAGTCCGCGCAGCAGTCCACGCACGAGTGTGGTCTTGCCAGCACCGAGATCGCCCTCCAAAAACACCAGGCCGCCGGCACGGGCCAGACCGTCCTCGCCGCACAGGACTCGGCCCAGGGCGGCACCCCAGGCGCGCTGTGCGCGCTCATCGGCGGCGAAGCGCTCGCTGATCGCGATCATCGCGCCCCCTCGGCAGTGGCGAATAGGCGCGGCAACGCCGCAATCAGATCACCGGCGAGCAGGCCGCGGTCGGCGCCGGCAGCGACCCTATCGCCGGTGGCGGCATGCAGGCAGACGCCGGCAGTGGCCGCTTGCCCCGGGTCCAGGATGGGCGCCTGCGCCCACAGCGCGGCGATGATCCCCGTAAGGGCGTCGCCCATACCGGCGCTCGCCATGGCCGGGTTGCCGTCACTGCAGACAGCGGGCGGGCGTTGGCCCGGTCCATGCACCAGGGTGCCGGCACCCTTCAACACCACGGCACCGCCGTAACGTTGTTGCAGGGCGGCAGCCGAGGCGAACCGATCCCGCTCGACGTCAGCGACGCCCTGCTCCAACAGCCGCGCGGCCTCACCAGGGTGTGGGGTCAATATCCATTGATCCCGCCGGCGCGGCGCACGCGCCAACAGCGTCAGGGCGTCGGCATCCACAATCAGCGGGCGGTCGAGCATCAGCACCGCCGACAGGAGCGCACGCCCCCATTCGTCGCGGCCCAAGCCCGGGCCAACGGCGATGACGTCGGCGCGTGCCGCAGCCTCGCCCAATGCATCGGCATCTGCCACCGCGTGCACCATGAGCTCCGGCCGAGTCAGGTTGAGCACCGCGGCATGCGCTGGGTGCGTGGCAATGGTCACCAACCCCGCGCCGGCACGCAATGCGGCTTCACCGCAGAGACGAGCCGCACCCGAGGTGCCGGGGGCCCCACCCACCACCAACACGTGGCCGGCCATGCCCTTGTGTGCATCCGCCGCACGCGGCGCTATCAGCTCCCGCTCCTTGCGCCAGTCCACCCGGCGGGCCGAGAGGATCTCAGTGGCATAGATACTCGGCGGGACGCCGAGCCCGTCGAAGTACACCGCACCGGTGCAGGCCGGGCCCTGGCTCGTGAAGAGGCCCTGCTTGAGGCCGATGAAGCTGACCGTGGCCTCGGCCCGAACGGCGATGCCGTGCATCCGCCCTGTGTCGGCGTCGAGCCCCGAGGGAATGTCCAGCGCCAGCACCGGTGCGCGGGCTGCGTTCATGGCGGTAATGGCCTCCGCCCACTGCCCCGAGACCGTCCGCGTGAGACCGGTGCCGAGCAGGGCGTCGACGATCACATCCGCATCCCCGGGCAGTCGCTCATAGGCTTGCGGCATTCCGCCACGCTCGGCGAATCGCGCTGCCGCTGTCAGGCTCTCAGGGGAGAGCTTGCCGTGGTCACCGAGCTGGAGCAGGCGAACATCGAGGCCGGCGCCCAGAGCCTCCGCAGCCACCACATAGCCGTCGCCGCCGTTGTTACCGGCACCGGCGAGCACGACGATGCGGTGGACATCGGGCCAGCGCTCGCGTAGGCGTCGGAACGCCGCCGCCCCCGCACGCTGCATCAGCTCCTCAGCGGCGATTCCGTGGCGCTCGATGGCACAGCGGTCGAGCGCCCGCACCTGGGCTGCGCGGTAAAGCGCATAGGGAATGGGTTGCATTTCCGGCACAGTGGGAACCAACTTACTAGCGCAGAGCAGCGAGTTTCGAGGGGGGAAGTTCGAGGACGAGAAAAGGCATCACCAGATTCTTCGCGCAACAAACCGACAACTCGCATGCGACGGGCGTACATAGAAGCCCAAGCCCCATGACGAGCGGCAGTCGCGCGCGTTTTGCCGCGCAGCGGAAAACGCTACCCTATCCGTCTGTGCTGACTTTGCAACCCCGTGGGTCCCCATAACGACCACACAACACAACAAGCCTCAAGCCCGCTCGCTGGCGCTGCTGAAGCTGCAGTCAGTGAGCACAACGCAACAGCCCAGGCGTGCACACCGCAGCCGCCCCCTACCACGCGACCGACTACCGTGACAGACAGCAACGCCGACACACTGGCACGGAGCCGGGGGCCGACCGGGGAGCCGAGCCGTCCGCCGACACCGTTGTCAGACGCCGAGGCAAGGCACCTGGCCCGCGCCATCAAGGGGTGGGGCGCCGAGCTCGGCTTTCAACAGATCGGCATCGCCGACTGCGATCTCGCCACGGCCGAGGGGCGGCTCCAGGACTGGCTCGCGCAGGACATGCACGGCGAGATGCATTGGCTGGCCCGGCACGGCACCAAGCGCACCCGCCCGGCGGAGCTGGTGCCCGGCACGCTGCGCGTGATCTCGGCGCGGATGGATTATCTGCCGGAGTACCAGGCCGACATCGAGCGGGTGCTGGTCGACCCGGCCCAGGCCTTCGTCTCCCGCTACGCCCTTGGCCGCGACTATCACAAGGTGCTGCGTCAGCGACTGAAGCGCCTGGCACAGCGCATCGAGGCGCACGTGGGCAGTTTCGGTTACCGAGTCTTTGTCGACTCCGCACCGGTTATGGAGAAGCCGCTGGCGCAGAAGGCGGGCCTCGGCTGGGCCGGCAAGCACACGAATGTCATCAATACGCAGGCGGGCTCCTGGTTCTTCCTCGGCGAGATCTACTGCGACCTGCCGCTGCCCACGGACCCGCCCGCCGAGGACCATTGCGGGCGCTGCAAGGCCTGCATCGACATCTGCCCGACGGACGCCATCGTCGAGCCTTATGTGCTGGATGCACGCCTGTGCATCTCCTACCTCACGATCGAGCACCCGGGTCCAATCCCCGAGCCCCTGCGCGGGCGCATGGGCAACCGCATCTACGGCTGCGACGACTGCCAGCTCGTGTGCCCGTGGAACCGCTTTGCACATATGACGCAAGAAAGCGACTTCTTGCCGCGCCAAGGCATGGACACCGCCACGCTCATCGAGCTCTTCGCCTGGGACGAGGCCGAATTCCTGATGCGCACCGAAGGCAGCGCCGTCCGCCGCATCGGCCATGAGCGCTGGCTGAGGAATATTGCCGTGGCGCTCGGCAACGCCCCGCCCTCATCCGCGGTGCGCGAAGCCCTCTCCGCACGGGCCGACCACCCGAGCGTGCTGGTGCGCGAGCATGCGCGATGGGCGTTGGCGGTCCAAGGCACGGCACCGTAGCCGGCGTGGCCCGTCTATTTGCCGCACGAGAGCGACGCGCCCGCTCGCTGCACTGATCCACAGTACGCCCGCCGCCGGGCACTGACATGACAACTGCGAGCGTCACAGCCCACGCGGCGGAAGATCCGGGGAACCCGACTCAAACCCGCAGCAGCTCCGCCCGATAGTGCCTGAGCTCCGCGATGGACTCGCGGATGTCCTCCAGCGCCTGGTGCTTGTTGTGCTTCTTGAAGGCCTCGGCAACGTCCGGGGCCCACATGCGCGCGAGGATCTTGAGGCTGCTCACGTCCAGATTGCGATAGTGGAAAAAGGCCTCCAGCCGCGGCATGCAGCGGGCGAGGAAGCGCCGGTCCTGGCAGATGCTGTTACCACAGAGCGGCGCCTGCTTGGGCTGGCACCACTGCTGCAGAAACTCGAGCGTGCGGGCCTCGGCTTCGGCCTCGGTGACCTCACTGTTGCGCACCCGCTCCAGCAGGCCGGACTGACCGTGGTGACGGGTGTTCCACTCATCCATGCCGGCGAGCACTGCCTCGGGCTGCCGGATGGCCAGCACCGGGCCCTCGGCCAGCACGTTCAGCTCCGGGTCGGTCACGATGGTGGCGATCTCGATAATGTGGTCGTGGAAGGGGTCGAGCCCCGTCATTTCCAGGTCGATCCACGCCAGATTCCCCGCTTGCTCCATTGGCTTCTCCCGCCGGCACCACGATGTGCCGGGATGGTAGCGCGATCGCGCCCGCTGCGGCGCCGGCCGCTGCTAGAATCCAACCCCAGCAATGACCGGAGAATGCCATGAACGTTCGACTCACGACCCTTGCACGCGCCCATGCCGTCGCCGCACTCTTCGCAGCCGGTGCGCTGCTCACCGCCGTCTCCGCCGGCGCGGCGGAGGGGAGCGATGCCCATGCCCTGATCGAAAAGAACTGCACCAGCTGCCATGGCAGCGAGATGTACACCCGTCCCGATCGCAAGATCGACTCTTTCAGCGCGCTGGAGACCCAGGTCGAGGCCTGCAACACCAACCTCGACACCGGGATGTTTCCGGAAGAGGTCAAGGCCGTGGCGACGCTGTTGAACGAGGAGTACTACAAGTTCGAGGAGTGAGCGCCGCCGTGCACCCGCCGGCCACCGGCCGACCCCAGGGCTGTGCAAGGCCGCTCCTCGCCAGTGGTCGGCGGGCGTCGCCTGACGGCCGTACCCCGCTCCGCCGGTCTGGGAGAGGGCAGGATCATCGCTTTCCCCCGCATCGGCCGTCTCTCGACTGATGCCGAAGCGTCGGCTGTCGGAGCGCCAGCGCGAGCGTATCCGCGCCATCCAGGCACGCCGGCGCCAACGGCTGGAGAGTCGGACCAGCGCGGTGCTCGACCGGCTCGACGCCGACGGCCTCGACGACGCGCCGGACGCGGCTGGCGCCGATGCGGCGGGCCGCTCTGACCCGGATGCCGATGACGGCGCGCGGCATGGCACTGTGATGGTGCGCCATGGCGCGCACCTGGCCGTGGAGGATGACGCGGGGGCGCTGCACCATTGCGTCTCCCGGCGCAACATCGGTCACCCGGTGTGCGGCGACCGTGTGGTCTGGTCCCCAACGGAGCCGCACAGGGGCGTGGTGAGTGCCATCGCCCCCCGAGA
>NZ_JAIFKJ010000109.1 GCF_019695415.1 Thiohalocapsa sp. | reverse complement strand
CCGGCGACGTTCGGGCCCATGGCGTGCATCAGGAGAAAATTGTGATGGTCCTCCTCGAGCCCGACGCGATTCACCACCCGGGCGGCCATAGGCACCGCCGATACCCCGGCCGCGCCGATCAATGGGTTCACCTTACCGCCGGTGACCCGATGCATGATCTTGCCCATGAGCACACCGGTGGCGGTGCCGATGCAGAACGCGAGCGCGCCGAGCACCAGGATACCGAGGGTCTCCAGCGCCAGGAACTTGTCCGCGGACAACTTGGACCCAATGGCCAGCCCAAGCATGATGGTGACGATATTGATGATCTCGTTCTGAGCGGCACGGCTCAGGCGCTCCACCACGCCGCATTCACGCAGTAGGTTGCCGAAGGTGAGCATGCCGATGAGCGGCGCCGCCGACGGCAACAGCAGTGCACAAAGGAGGAGCACCACGAATGGAAACAGAATCCGCTCCAGCTGTGAGACGGGGCGCAGCTGCTGCATGACCACCCGACGCTCCGCTGGGGTCGTCAGCGCGCGCATGATGGGCGGCTGAATGATGGGCACGAGCGCCATGTAGGAATACGCCGCAACGGCAATGGCGCCTAGCAGGTCCGGCGCCAGCCTGGAAGCCAGGAAGATTGCCGTCGGCCCGTCGGCGCCGCCGATGATGGCAATGGCCGAGGCGTCCTGCAGGGTAAAGTCGAATCCGGGCACGAAGTTGAGCAGAATCGCGCCGATCAGCGTCGCGAAGATGCCAAACTGGGCGGCCGCCCCGAGGAGCAGCGTCGATGGTCGGGCGATGAGTGCGCCGAAGTCCGTGAGCGCCCCGACCCCCATGAAAATGAGCAGCGGGAAGATGCCCGTCTCCACCCCGACGGTGTAGATCATGCCGATCATGCCGTCGGGCCCGCCGATACCGGCCACCGGGATGTTGCTGAGCAGTGCTCCGAAACCGATAGGCACCAGCAGCAGCGGCTCGAACTTCTTGGCGATGGCGAGGTAGATGAGCCCGCAGCCCACCGCCATCATCAAGGCCTGGCCCCAGTCCATATTGGCAATGCCCATGGACTGCCAGAGCTTCAGCAGTTGATCCATTTGTCTTGTGACGCTCGGTTCAGCCGACGGAGAGCAGGGGCGCACCGAGCCCCACGGCATCGCCTTCCTTGACGCGGATTTCCACGATCTTGCCGGCGGTGGTGGCGCGGACCTCGGTCTCCATTTTCATCGCCTCCAGCACCAACAGCACGTCGCCGATGGCCACCTGTTGGCCCGGCTGTACCTGTACGCGCACGATATTGCCCGCAAGCGGTGACTCGAGCACGTGCGCCGAGGCCGGCGCCGCGGCAGTCGGCGCGGGCGCTGGGCTGTCTGACACCCGCTCGATACTGCCCTCTGCCGAGACGGTCACCGCATAGCTTCGCCCGTCCACCTCAACCCGGTAATGCTCAGGCCCACCGGCGGCCACGGATGCCGCTGCGGGCTGAGCCGCGCGCGCGGCGACCTCCCGCTGGGTCTGCTCCTTGGCGTCCAACTCCCAGGGTGGCGGCTCGAACGCAGACGGGTCACCGCGGTGCTCAAGAAACTTGAGGCCCACTTGCGGGAACATGGCGTAGATGAGCACGTCGTCCACCTGGTCCTGGGCCAGGTCGAGCTTGCGCTCGGTGGCGATACCCTCCAGCTCCGCCGTCAGCCGCTCCAGCTCCGGGCTCAGCTCGTCCGCGGGGCGGCAGGTGATGGGCTCCTCGCCATCGGCGAGCACCCGCGCCTGCAGGGCCTCGTTGACGGGCGCCGGCGTCTTGCCGTAGGCGCCCTTGAGCACGCCCGCAGTCTCGTTGGTGATGGATTTGTAGCGCTCGCCCATGAGCACGTTCAGCACCGCTTGGCTGCCGACGATCTGGCTGGTGGGCGTCACCAGCGGGATAAAGCCCAGATCCTCGCGGCCCTTTGGGCTCTCCTCCAGGACTTCGTCGATGCGGTCCGTGGCGCCCTGCTCGCGCAGCTGATTCTCCATATTGGTGAGCATGCCGCCCGGCACCTGGGCCACGAGGATGCGCGAGTCAACGCCGCGCAGGGAGCCCTCGAACCGGGCGTATTTCTTGCGCACCTGCCGGAAGTAGGCAGCGATCTCCTCCAACAGCTTCAGATCGAGCCCCGTGTCACGCGGCGTGCCCTCCATGATGGCCACCACAGACTCCGTCGGCGAATGGCCATAGGTCATGCTCATGGAGGAGATGGCCGTGTCCACCATGTCGATGCCCGCCTCGGCGGCCTTGACGATGGTAGCCGTGCTGAGCCCCGTGGTTGCGTGGCACTGCATGGCGATGGGAATGCTGCAAGTCTCCTTCAGTCGAGACACCAACTCCTCAGCGACATAAGGCCGCAGCAGCCCGGCCATGTCTTTGATGAACATGGAGTGGCAGCCCATGTCCTCCAGCCGCCGGCCCAAGTCCACCCAATACTCCATGTTGTGCACCGGGCTTACGGTGTAGGACATGGTGCCCTGCGCATGAGCATCGGTGTTGAGCGCTGCCCGTACCGCCTGCTCCAGGTTCCGCAGATCGTTCATGGCGTCGAAGATGCGGAAGACGCCGATGCCGTTCACTGCCGCCCGCTCGACGAACTTCTCTACCACATCATCAGCGTAGTGGCGGTAGCCAAGCAGGTTCTGCCCGCGCAGCAGCATCTGCTGCGGCGTATTCGGCATGGCCGCATGCAGCTTTCGCAGGCGCTCCCACGGGTCTTCGCCCAAATAGCGGATGCAGGCGTCGAACGTGGCACCGCCCCAGCTCTCCAGCGACCAGTAGCCCACCTGGTCGAGCTTCCCAGCGATGGGCAGCATGTCCTCGATGCGCATGCGGGTCGCCAGCAGCGACTGATGGGCATCGCGCAATACAACGTCAGTGATGCCTAGCGGTTTCTTGTCGGTCATGGTGACTCCCCAACGGTGCGGCGAGGATGCTCATTGCAGGATGCGGCCGTCAGTGCGGCCCGGCCTGCCTGCGCTTGCGGTAGCGGGCGATGGCAGCGGCAATGACGGCGATCGGCGGTTCGTCGCCCTTGCCGGCGCCCATGGCCGTGCCGGTGCTCGAAGTCGGCACTGCGGGCTCGGTCTGCGGCAAGGGCGCGAGTCGCAGCGCCGCCCAGGACATAACCCGCAGGATGCCCACCAGCAGCAACAGGAAACAGAAAACGATGCCCATGCCGATGAGCATCAAGCGCAGACTCTCGAACAACAGGGCCGTCTCGCTCATGGGCCGGGCGCACCTGTTCGTGGTTGGATGGGCGGTTTACCGCGCAACTGCCGCGGTGCCGGGGCGAGCATGATTGCCCGGGCGCGCTCCTGCAGCTCAGCGCGCGTCGAAGGGGTGGCGGACCACGACAGTCTGAGCGCGATCGGCGCCGGTGGAGACGATGTCGATGGGGGCGCCGCCGAGCTCCTCGATCTTCTCGAGGTAGGCCCGTGCCGCCGACGGAAGACCGTCCAGTGACTCGACACCGACCGTCGATTCCTGCCAGCCCGGCAGCTCGATGAATTGCGGCTTGCAGCGTGCAAGCGCGTCGGCCCCCACCGGCGGTGCATCCAGAACTTCGCCGTCCAGCTCGTAGGCGGTGCAGATGCGGATGGACTCCATGCCGTCGAGCACGTCGAGCTTAGTAATGCAGAGACCAGAGACGCTATTGACGATGAAGGAGCGCTTCAGCGCTACCATGTCGAGCCAGCCGCAGCGGCGCTTGCGCCCGGTGGTGGCGCCGAACTCGTGACCCTGCTCGCCGAGGCGGTCGCCGTCGGCGTCGAAGAGCTCCGTCGGGAAGGGGCCGCCGCCCACGCGGGTGGTGTACGCCTTGACGATGCCCAGGATGTAATCGAGATCCCGCGGCCCAACACCGCTGCCGCTGGCGGCGCCGCCGGCGGTGGTGGTGGACGAGGTCACGAAGGGATAGGTGCCGTGGTCGATGTCGAGCAGCGCCCCCTGGGCGCCCTCGAACAGCACATTCGCCCCGTCCCGGCGCATGCGCGCGAGCCGCGCCACGATATCCTCCACCATGGGCGCGAGCTGCTCGCCGTAGGTCAGCGTGGTGTCCAGCACCTCGGCGAAGTCCACCGGCTCGGCATCCAGGTACTGCTGGAGCGTGAAGTTGTGATAGTCGAGCACCTCGCGCAGGCGTTCCTCGAAGTGCGACGGCTCCAGCAGCTCGCCGAGGCGGATGCCGCGCCGGGCGATTTTGTCCTCGTACGCCGGGCCGATGCCGCGCCCGGTCGTGCCGATGGCCTTGGCGCCGCGGGCCTTCTCGCGGGCGATGTCGAGCGCCTTGTGATACGGCAATATCAGGGCGCAAGCGGGGCTGATGCCGAGACGCTCACGCACGGGCACGCCGCGCGCCTCCAGCGTTGCTGCCTCTTCGAGCAGCGCGTCCGGCGCGAGCACGACGCCGTTACCGATGAGGCAGGTGACGCCGTCATGCAGGATGCCGGACGGGATCAGGTGCAGTACGGTCTGCTCGCCATCGATGACCAGCGTGTGGCCGGCATTGTGACCGCCTTGGAAGCGCACCACGGCGTCGGCACGCTCGGTGAGCAGGTCGACGATCTTGCCCTTGCCCTCGTCACCCCACTGGGTGCCGATGACAACAACGCTCTTGCCCATGTCGGTTTGGCCTCCACTGGCCGTCGGTCCGAGGTGATCGGCCGACAAGTTAACACGATGTTCATGGTTTCGGGAGACGACCGCTCGCCGGCGTCACAGCGGTGAACGCGTGGCGTCGGCCGATCGTGGCCCGAGCGCAGCCGGTCTCAGGTCTCTCTCACGGGCTTCAGTACCCAGCCGCCCGCCTCTTGCACCAACTGCTCCGCATTGCTCCCCGCGGTGTCCGCGGCGCCCGGGAGGCGGTAGATCACCCGTCGCCCGGACTGGCGAAGGCGGCGAACCTCGGCCTGCAGCGACGGCTCCGCGCTCCATGGGGCCAGCACAGGAGGTCGGAGTACCCCTTCCGCTGGTGGCGCCTGCGCGATAAGGCCCTTCAGGTCCGTGCTGAAGCCGACGGCCGGCCGTGAGCGTCCGAATACCAGTCCGATGTCGTCGTAACGCCCGCCACGCCCGATCTCGAGCCCCCAGCCCGGCACGAAGGCGGCGAAGACGATGCCGGTCTTGTAGTTGTAGCCGCGCAGCTCGGCGAGATCGAAATGCACTGAAAGCGACGGCAGCCAGCGCGCGATCTCATCGGCCACCGCCCGCAGGCGGGCGAGCGCTGACTGCACTGGAGCTGCTGCCTGTGCCAGTGCATCGCCCGCTCGCTCCAGGGCGTCGTCGCCGTTCAGCTCCGGCAGGGCGAGCAGCATGTCGCCGACGGCGGTCGCGACGCCAGCGCGGTGGATAAGCTCCCGGATCTCCGGGATGGCCTTGCGCTGCAAGGCGTCGAAGAGCGCCATCTCCTGACCGCGGTCGAGCCCCGCCTGTGCCGCGAGCGCGCGGTAGATGCCCACATGGCCGAGATCGAGGTACGCATTGTCGATACCGGCGGTTTCCAGGGTCGCCACCAGTAGGCGCAGGACCTCGACATCGCTTTCAACGCCGTCGTGTCCGAAGATCTCCGCACCAATCTGCAGCGGCGCGCGCGAGCCGGCGAAGCCGTCGGAACGGGTGTGGAGCACCGTACCGAGATAGCAGAGCCGCGTTGGCCCTTCGCGGCGCAGCCGATGCGCGTCGATGCGCGCCACCTGCGGCGTCATGTCCGCGCGCACGCCGAGGAGGCGTCCGCTCACCTGATCGGTGAGCTTGAAGGTCTTGAGATCGAGGTCGCTGCCGGTGCCGGTGAGCAGGCTGTCGAGATAATCGATGAAGGGCGGGATTACCAGCTCGTAGCCCCAGCTGCCGTAGAGGTCGAGCAGCTCGCGGCGCAGGTGCTCCACTCGCGCCGCCTCGGGCGGCAACACCTCATCGATGCCATCCGGCAGGCGCCAGCGTTCTTCGTTCATCGGGCAAACCAGGGAAACAGGCCAATCGGAGTGGGCTAAGGGGTGTGGTGGCTGGCTTAGTTGATCAGGTACAGAAACGCGACCCCGGCGAGCATGCTGACCAGCCCGCTCACGCGCAGGCTCCGATTGTCCTGCCGCGCCACCTCCAGCAGGACACGGCGCATTAGGTTCGGCGCCAGGAACGGAAGCACACCCTCGATCACGAAGAGGAGCGCCAGAGCCACGAGGAGATCATGCCACATGGAGCGACGAGCGGAACAACAGTGGGCGGTAGGGCCGCCTGCAGCAGACCGGTGCCGTGCCATCAAGGCCCAGGGGCTCTGGCATCACGATAGATGCCGAAGCGCAGTCTAACGTCCGGCAAGCCTCGACAACAGGGGGGTTACGGCGCCGGGGCCTAGAACGGCCCCCGCGATGGGCCGCCGGAGGAGTCGCGTACGCCGGCGGCGGAGGGAAGGAATGGGCTTCAGCGCAGGCGAGAACTGTAGCCCGGCATCGGTGCTGGCAGTGGGGCGGAGGCCTGCGGTGGCTCCGATGTCGAGACAGCGTCGTCTGGGGCGCCCCGCATGTGCCCGAAGTACCTGAAAAACTCAGAATCAGGAGCGAGCACAAGGGTGCTGTCGCCGGCACCAAAGGATTCCCGGTAGGCATTCAGGCTACGGTAGAAGGCATAGAATTCCGGGTCTGCCGTATAGGCGTTGGCATAGACTTCCGCTGCTTTGGCGTCGCCCTGGCCGCGCGTCTCTTCTGCCTCTTTGTATGCATCCGCTAGAATCACGGTGCGCTGGCGGTCGGCGTCTGCGCGAATGCGCTCGGCGGCTTCCGAGCCTTTGGCGCGCAGATCGCGGGCAACGCGGTCGCGCTCGGCGCGCATGCGGTTGTACACGGATTCGCTCACCTCGGGCGGAAGGTCGATCTTCTTCACCCGCACGTCCACCACGTCGACACCGAGCTCGGTGGCCTGGGTGTCGATCTGCCGGGTGAGCTCGGTCATCAGCGCCAGTCGGTCTTCAGAGACCACTTCCTGGATGGTGCGCTTACCGAACTCGTCACGCAGGCTCGTATTGATGCGCTCAGAGAGCAGCCGCGCCGTGCGTGCGGAATCACCGCCGGTGGAGCGGAAGAACTGCGCCGCGTTGCTGATGCGCCACTTGGTGTAAGAATCGACGATGACGTCCTTTTTCTCGATGGTCAGGAAGCGCTGAGGCTGCGAGTCCAAGGTCTGGATGCGCCGGTCGAACTTCTTGATGTTGTTCAGTAATGGCACTTTGAAGTGCAAACCTGGCTCGTAGTCGCTCGCGACGATCTCACCGAGCCGGAGCTTGATCGCCACCTCCCACTGATTGACCACGAAGGTGAAGGCGTAGAACAGCACGGCGAGGACGACTAGCGCCGCCGGAAACAGGCTCTTGTAGCGAGACAGAAACGACAGAGTCTGAGACATGAATCAATCCGATAGTGACAGGGACTGCGCCGTCAGCGGCTGCGGCGCTCGCGGTCGACCGAACGTTGTGGATTACCGCTAGAACGCGGCGCGGACGCCGGCGCAGCACTGATCGTCGGCGCCCTCGACACCGGCTGGTCTTCTGCTTGACCGGAGCGAATGAGCTTGTCCAACGGCAAATAGAATAGGCTGTTGGCGCCGTACTCCGGTGCAT
>NZ_JAIFKJ010000189.1 GCF_019695415.1 Thiohalocapsa sp. | reverse complement strand
CTAGATGCAGTAGTTGGACGGTCGTCAGGGTGCGTCCCGCGGGGCGGCTGGCAAGGCACAACGACGAAGAATAGTCGTTCTATTCCGAGGAGTTGTAACGCAGCCAGGCGCCGCGCGGGGCGTGCCCTGGCGGCTGTAGCGCGGCTCACCCAGCAGTTGAGCTGCAAGAGACCACTCGATCTCAAGCAGCAAAAGCGTTTGCAAGCGGCACGAAGCGGTCAACTGCTCCATCTAGGTTCGAGGATTGTGCAGGCCCGGTTGTGCCACAGCGGGCCGCCCCCGACAATCGACCCCAGCCAGTGGAATAACCGTTCAGAGGTGCCGTGACCATGATCTTCAAACAACTGCTGGAGGCGGACTCCTCCACCTATACCTATCTCATCGGCTGCGAGGACACGCGCCAGGCCATTCTCATCGACCCGGTGCTGGACACCGTGGAGCGCGACCTCCAAGTGCTCAAAGACCTGGGGCTGACGCTGATGGCGACGCTGGAGACCCACGTCCACGCCGACCACCTCACCAGCGCCAAGCGCCTGAAGGGCCGCACCGGCTGCAAGACCGCGTATCCCAAGATGCTCGGCCTGCCCTGCCAGGATATCGGCGTGCAGGAGGGTGAGCCCTTCGCCGTGGGCAGTGTGAGCCTTCATCCGCTGTTCACGCCCGGCCACACGGATCATCATCACGCCTATCTCATCGACACACCGATCCAGAAGTTCGTCTTCACCGGCGATGCGCTGCTCATCGAGGCCTGCGGTCGCACGGACTTCCAGTCCGGCAGCGCCGGCGACCTCTACAACAGCATCCACAATAAGCTGTTCTCCCTGCCGGACGAGACCCTGGTCTACCCGGGCCACGACTACGAGCACCGTTTCGTCTCCAGCATCGCCCAGGAGAAGGCGCGCAACCCGCGGCTCGGCGGCGGCCGCACCAAGGAAGACTTCGTGGCGCTGATGGACGGGCTGGACCTGCCCTACCCGCGCAAGATCGACTTCGCCGTGCCGGGCAACGAGGCCTGCGGTGAATGCCCGGCGAACATACCCGAGCAGTTCCGCGGGCCCTGTGCCGCGAGCGATCAAGGCTGACGAGCGCCCCGCGCGGATGACATGGACCATTGCCGCCGTTGATCGGCGCGACATCTATACTCCGTGACTCGACCCGCCGCCGCCCGAAGCCAGATGCAATGAGCACCATCGCCCAGACAGACCTGATCCAGAGCGTCGCCGACGCGCTGCAATACATCAGCTACTACCACCCGCCGGACTATATCCGCGCCCTCGCCCAGGCCTACGAGGCCGAGGAGTCGGCGGCGGCCAAGGACGCCATGGCGCAGATCCTGGTCAACTCGCGCATGTGCGCCGAGGGCCACCGTCCCATCTGCCAGGACACCGGGCTGGTGGTGGCCTATCTGAAAGTCGGCATGGACCTGCATTGGGACGCGGACTGGGACGCCGATGCGGGGCTTCAGCAGCTCGTCGACGAGGGCGTGCGCCGCGCCTACACCCACCCGGACAACGTGCTGCGGGCATCCATGGTGAACCCGCCCTTCGGCGTGCGGAAGAACACCGGCGACAATACGCCGGCTATGGTGCACGTGGAACTGGTGCCGGGCGACAAGCTCGACGTGCGACTCGCCGCCAAGGGCGGCGGCTCGGAGAACAAATCCCGCTTCGCCATCCTGAACCCGAGCGACAGCATCGCGGACTGGGTGCTCAAGACCGTGCCGACCCTAGGCGCCGGCTGGTGCCCGCCGGGCATGCTCGGCATCGGCATCGGCGGCTCCGCAGAAAAGGCCATGCTGCTGGCCAAAGAGGCGCTGCTCGAGGACATCGACATCCATGAGCTCAAGGCGCGGGGGCCTTCAAGCCCCACCGAGGAGCTGCGGCTGGAGCTGTTCGAGAAGGTCAATGCGCTCGGCATCGGCGCCCAGGGGCTTGGCGGACTCACCACCGTACTGGACGTGAAGATCAACACCTTCCCGACCCACGCCGCATCCCTGCCGGTGGCCATCATCCCCAACTGCGCCGCCACCCGGCACATCCATTTCACACTCGACGGCACCGGCCCCGCAGAGTTGATGCCGCCCAAGCTCGAAGACTGGCCGAAGCTCGACTACGATCCCACCGCCGGCGCCCGCCGCGTGGACCTGGACAGCGTCACCCGCGAAGACGTCGCCACCTGGCAGCCGGGGGAGCGGCTGCTCCTCTCCGGCAAGCTGCTCACCGGACGGGATGCCGCCCACAAACGCCTCAAGGACCTGCTCGACCGCGGCGAGCCCTTACCCGAGGGCGTCGACCTCTCCAACCGCTTCATCTACTACGTCGGCCCCGTGGACCCGGTGCGCGATGAGGTGGTCGGCCCCGCCGGCCCCACCACGGCCACACGCATGGACAAGTTCACCGAGCAGATCCTGGAGCAGACCGGGCTCATCGGCATGATCGGCAAGGCCGAGCGCGGACCGGGGGCGGTGGAGGCCATCCGCAGGCACGGCGCGGTGTATCTCATGGCCGTCGGCGGCGCGGCCTACCTGGTCGCCAAGGCCATCAAATCGTCGCGACTCGTCGCCTTCGAAGACTTGGGCATGGAGGCGATCCGCGAGTTCGAGGTCGAGGACATGCCGGTCACTGTCGCTGTGGACAGCCGCGGG
>NZ_JAIFKJ010000023.1 GCF_019695415.1 Thiohalocapsa sp. | reverse complement strand
GTGGCGGCGAGCCGTTGGAGCAGGCGCGCCCGCTGCTGGCCCTGTTGCGCCGGATTAAGGCCAAAAGCGCGCTCTCAGTTGTGCTCTTCACGGGCTATAGCTGGGCCGAGATTCAGCGGATGCCGGTCGCTCGAGAGGCGCTGACCTACGTGGACGTGCTCATCGCCGGGCGTTACGACGCCTCACAATCTGTCCGGGAACCCCTGCGCAGTTCGGCCAACCAGACCCTGCACCGGCTCACCGATCGCTACACCGAGGCCGACCTCCAGGCCGTCCCCCCGGCCGAGATCATCCTCACGACCGATGGAGAAACGCTCCTCAGCGGGACCGATCCGGTCAAGTGGTAGGGCAAACGCATTTATATGGGATGCCACATCCCCATTAACTATGAGCCAGACTCCAACCGCTCCGCCTCCATCGCTAATTCCACGTACTCTTGCTTCAGCAACTCTTGCTCCTGGATGCCGAATAAGGCTAACATCTCGCCGATCAATTCCGCCTTCCGCTCAGCGTCCTGCCGCGACCACGTGCGGCTCTTGATCTCCAGGAACACGCCCGGCAGTGCCGGTTGCGTCAACCGGTCCACGTTAATGGCGAAATCGGTCCCACCATAGCGTACCCTGTAGCGCTCGCGCTTCTTCTGAACTCTGACCGAACTCTCCGGGTTGAAGTACTCGCGGTAGAAGCGCAAGCTACGCGTCGCTGGGGCATCGAAACGAGAGCGCGAGAGTAAAACCGAGCGCTCGTATTCCCGTTCCTTCGTCTCAGTCGAAAGCGTCAGCCGATAGAAGACGTCCTCCACTTCCCCCGTCTCCTCCAGCACCTCATCCTCGCGGTAACGCAGACGGCTGTGGTAGACATCCTCAAACAAGAAGTAGGTGTCGTACTGCCGCCGGACCGACGGTTTGACGATCTCAATGCCGGGGCCACTCAACATTTTCTCGACCGACGCGTCGTCCGGCAACAACACCTTGACCTGTACCTCGAACATCTTCGTCTGAGCGACTTCTCCGATAGCCAGCAGCTTGCGGAGCACGCTCTCCTCCCGCTGGATCAGAAAGGCGTCGATCTTGCTCGCCACGCCCGCCGCCTCCTCCATCAAAGCCTGTTCGTCCAAGGTAAGCAGCGCTCGCTCGCGCATCAGCCATTGTCCCTGGCACATCACGTCGCGCACATCGCTCCCCTTGGCGGCGTAGACCAGTTGGGCGTAAATGGCTTCGGGGTCCCGGGTAAATTTAGGCGTCAGGTGAACGCTGCGCAGATCGACCACGGAGATATCGGCCCGCTTTCCCACCTCCAGGGACCCTACGTGTGAGTCAATGTGCAACGCCCGCGCGCCGCCGATAGTCGCCATCGCCAAGGCCTGACGGGCCGGGAGCGTGGTCGGATCTCCGCTCACTCCCTTGGCAAGCAAAGCCGCTAACCGCATCTCCTCCCACATGTCCAGGTCATTGTTGCTGGCGGGGCCGTCGGTGCCGATCCCTACGTTGATCCCGATATCAAGCATCTGAGCGACCGGCGCAAACCCGCTGGCCAATTTGAGATTGCTGGAGGGGTTGTGTACCACGCCCACGCCGTGGTTTCTCAGGGTGCGCATCTCTCCCTCGTCCAGGTGGACGCAGTGAGCGGCCGTCGTCTTGGCCTCGAACACTCCCTGCTTCTTCACCCACGGCACGACTGGCATGCCATACGCGGCTCGGTGCTCGTCCACCTCCTGTTCCGTCTCGGCGATGTGGATGTGCAGGGGGACGTCGAACTCCAACGCGAGTTGGGCGCACTGTTGCAACAGGTCGTCTGTCGTCGTATAAGCAGCGTGCGGCCCCAGGGCAGGCATAATCAAAGGATGGCCTTTCCAACGCTGGATGAAATCGTGGGTGTGCTCCAAGCTCTCGTCGTAACTCAGCGCATCGGGGGTCGAGAACTTGAGCAGCGTCTCAGCGCAGACGGCGCGCATACCAGCCTGGGCAGCCGCGTCGGCTACCGCTTCCTCGTAATAATACATATCGGCAAAGCAGGTGACGCCAGAACGGATCATCTCCGCGCAAGCTAATTGCGTCCCTAACCAGCAGAAATCAGGCCGCACGAACTCCTGCTCTACCGGCATCATGTACCCCATCAGCCACACGTCCAACCGCAGGTCATCGGCTACGCCTCGCAGCAGAGTCATTGGGGCATGGGTGTGTCCATTGATCATGCCAGGGATCACCGCACACCCGCTGCAATCCATCACATCGGCGCTCTCGTAAGCGGACATGATCTCATCGACCGCCCCGACCGCTTCGATATACCCCTCTCGCACAGCGAGCGCGCCGGGCGCTAAGAGATCAAAATCGTCGTTCATCGTAATGATACAAGCATTCGTCAAAATCGCGTCCACGCTTTTCATAGGCATCTCCTTTTTGCCTGGTCAGTTGTAACTGCCATCCATCCTGTTCACTGAAAACGCAGCATCCGTTGAATAGGCCACGATGTCAGCGCTTTAGTTCAAAAGCGCCGGGCTGTGGTCTGTGGTCCGGCGTGCCAAAGCGAATGGCAAGAGTCAGTAAAGTAGCTCATTATAGACCGAATCGAATCATCGTGCAATTGTAACTACTACTGGGAAATCGTAGCGGTTCCAAGGCCCTCCAGAGACCACCAGAAGCGATCTGCG
>NZ_JAIFKJ010000313.1 GCF_019695415.1 Thiohalocapsa sp. | reverse complement strand
CATCGCCAGCGGCGGCGCCAGTCTGGGCCGCCAGCTCTGCCCACTGCTGCGCCCCCCGCGCCAGGCACGTCCAGGCCGCCGCACCAGCCTACGTGAAGCGCGGGCGCGCGAAGAGCTGGCGAGCGAGAGCGGCTGCAAGCGCGTGCTCCATCGGCGCGAGCAGTAACGGCTGTCGGACACGGACGCGTACGTCGACACGCTGCTCGCCGACGCGGGCGCGGAGGACGCGCCCGCGTCCATGCGGACACGGCTCGTCGAGCTCGTCAACGAGCGCCGAGCTTTGCTGGACAAGGCCATCGAGTCCGAGGACTTGCTGCTGCGCAGGCTCGGGGAGCTGGAGGCCGCACAGTCGGGCCTGTCGGCGACCATCAGACGGTTCGACGAGCTGCTGGACGTGAACCTGCTTTGGGTGCGCAGCGCCTCGCGCACCGAGCTTGCGGCACTCGGGGCCCTGCCGGATCAGGTCTGGCGGATCGTCTCGCCGAGTGGCTGGGCCGGAGTGGCCGGCGTGCTGGTCCACCAGGTCACTCACTCGGCCGTCTTCGTGCTGCTCGGTCTGATCCTCGCGGCCTTCCTGTGGGGCCGCAGGCACCTGATCCGGTTCATCGAGGCCACCAGCGAGCGGCTCGGCAAGCCCACCACCGACCGCTTCGCATACAGCTTGCAGGTGCTCGTGGTCACCCTCGTCGCCGCTGCCGCCTGGCCCTCGGTCGCGGCGGTGGTGGGCTGGCAGCTCCAGGTGTCGTCTCAGGCCACCGACTTCTCTATGGCCGTGGGTGGCGCGCTCCTCGCGCTCGCCATGCAGTTCTATTTCCTGCGTGCCCTGCGCCTGATGTGCATCCCGCGCGGGCTCGCGGCGGCCCACTTCCGCTGGCCCGAATCCAGCGTCCGGCTGCTGCGACGCGAGTTGGACCGTCTGTCCTGGACCTATCTGCCGGCGGCGGGCGTGCTGCTGGTGATCGTCCGTCTCGACCCGCTGAACGCCGGCTGGGCGGCGGGGCGCGTCGCCTTCATGGTCCTCGCCCTCACCCTGGCGTTCGCCTTCTTCCGCCTGCTGCACCCGAAGTCCGGTGTCCTCGCGCATGCGGCGAAGGGGACGCAGCAGGGGCGCACGCTGCCGGTCCTGTACCCGTTCTGGTATCCGTTGCTGGTCATCGCACCCTTGGCGCTCGCGGTGCTGGATGTGCTGGGATACCTCTACACCGCGGCAACCCTGCTCGGGCGGTTCGTGCAGAGTACCTGGATGGTGGTGGCGCTGATCCTGCTGACTGCACTGGCACAGCGATGGGTCAAGGTCACGCGTCGGCGCATCGCCTACGACAAGGCGATGGAGCGCCGCCAGGCGGCGCGCGAGGCCCGCCGACGCGATGGCGAGCATGCCGACGGCGAGGACGCGGCCGGGCTGACGGAGGTGGAGGAGCCGCAGGTCGATCTCGACGCCCTGAGCGATACCACCGGCGGCCTGATCACCACCGCGGTGGTCACGGCCGGCGTCATCGGGCTGTGGATCATCTGGTCCGATGTCATCCCCGCCCTGCGCGTGCTGGACAACGTGAGCCTGTGGCAACAGACCGTCACGGTGGACGGCGAGGAACGCCTCGACCCGGTCACCCTGGCGGATCTCGGCCTCGCGTTGGTTATTGGTCTCGCAACCTTCGTCTTCGCGAAACAGATTCCGGCCGTGCTGGAGATGATCCTGCTGCGCAGCGCCGATGTCACCGCGGGCGGCCGCTACACGGTCACGACACTGACCACTTACGCCATCATCACCGTCGGTCTGCTGGTGGTTTTTGCGCTCATTGGCGTGCAGTGGTCACAGCTGCAATGGCTGGTGGCGGCGCTCGGCGTGGGCATCGGCTTCGGCCTGCAGGAGATCGTGGCCAACTTCATCAGCGGCCTGATCATCCTGTTCGAGCGCCCGATCCGGATCGGCGACATCGTCAGTGTCGGCGACACCACCGGCGTGGTCACCCGCATCCGCATCCGGGCGACGACCATCCGCAACTGGGACAAGCAGGAGCTCCTGGTGCCGAACAAGGAGTTCATCACGGGGCGCTTGCTCAACTGGACGCTGAGCGACCCGACGAACCGGGTCGTGATCACGGTCGGCGTGGACTACGGCACCGACGTGAGGCTGGCGCTGCGCCTGATGGAGGAGGCGGTCAAGGAGGAGGAGCGGGTCCTGGAGGATCCGCCCCCCCTCCTGAGCTTTGAAGGCTTCGGGGACAACGCCCTGACCCTGATCGCACGCTGTTATCTGGGCTCGATGGACTATCGCATCACCGTGATTACGGCGCTGCATCATGCCATCAACGACAAGTTCCGCGACCACGGCATCTCCATCGCCTTCCCGCAGCGAGACGTGCACCTGACGACGCCAAAGCCGCTGGACGTGCGGGTCAGGCAGGACGGACCGGCGCCTTGAGCGGGGGCGTGCTCGTCGGCCTAGCCGGCTGCCCAGACGGCCCGCCCCCCGGCGGGGCCCAATCCAGCTCGTCGAAGTAGGGGTCGTCCAGGAGCTCCCGCCGACGGCGCAGCCCCCGCCGGCCCCCGCTGCGCCCCCGCCGCTCCCACGCCACCCGCTCCCCACCCGCCTCGGCCGGCCGCACCTCGTCCACGCGTGTGTCGCCCTCGCGGTCACCGCCGCCACCCGCC
>NZ_JAIFKJ010000294.1 GCF_019695415.1 Thiohalocapsa sp. | reverse complement strand
GTGAAGGGGCTCGTCTTTGCGGACTGGCCCCAGCGTTGCCGACCATGCGGGGGCGGATGGCCATGGCGATGCCAGAGAAACGCTGCAAGCCGGCGAAGGCACGAGGTCCAAGGAATCTTCCAGACGAAGCGTCGCTCCCAGCGGCGCAGCCACGCCTGGTGCCGGCGCTCGGCTACTTCGCCGCGCCGGTTGCAGTCTTCGAGCCTGGGGACACGATCCGGCGCAGGGAGTGGGTCTGTCGTTTGATTGGGTTGAGCGCCAATGCAGTTGCCACGACCTGACTAGGCTCGGGCCGAATGCTCGGTTGCGCAATTCTTGTGTTGCGCCAACCTCAGCTTGCGTCCTTATGACCAGCTTCAAGAGGCGCCAATCATGAAGAATGCAACCGTCGAAGCCCTTATCGCCATCGTCGCCGCTTTGCTGGCGGCCTCCAGCGTCGCCTGGGCGGGTAGTCAGGGCGGCCTCGCGGTCGGGGGCGTGCCACTGTTCGCGCTGGCCGCGGTGGTAGCCTTCGTGATCCAGTGGTTCGTGTTCGTGCCGTCCTATCAGGCGCAGACGGAGAAGTGGTACGACATTACGGGCAGTGCGACCTATGTGACGGTGGTCATCGGCGCGCTGCTGCTGGCGGGGCGGTTCGACGCTCGGTCCCTGCTATTGACGGGGCTCGTATGCATCTGGGCGGCGCGGCTGGGGACCTTCCTGTTTCGGCGGATTCAAAAGGCGGGTGCCGATACGCGCTTCGATGACATCAAGCCGTCGTTCGTCCGGTTCCTGATGGCGTGGACGTTGCAGGGGCTGTGGGTGTTTCTGACGCTGGGTGCGGCACTGGCGGCCATGACGGCGGCGTCGGTCCCGTCGTTTGGGCTTGTCGGCTGGCTTGGATTAGCCATCTGGGTGCTTGGATTTGGCATCGAGGCCGTGGCCGATGCGCAAAAGCAGGCCTTCCGCAACGATCCCACCAACAAAGGCCGCTTCATCCGATCCGGGCTCTGGGCCTGGTCACGACACCCGAATTACTTCGGTGAGATCATGCTGTGGACAGGCGTTGCCCTGATTGCACTGCCGGCGCTGTCCGGCTGGCAGTTCGTGACCCTGATCTCGCCGCTGTTCGTGTATTTCCTCCTGACGCGGGTCAGCGGCATTCCGATGCTGGAGTCGCGCGCAGACGAGCGTTGGGGCGACGAGCCCGAGTATCAGGCGTACAAGGCACGCACGCCCGTGCTGTTTCCGAAACCACCACAGACCGATAACTAGGGCAACAACTGGACGTCTTCCGCGGCGGGAGCCATGGTAGTGGGCGGGCTTAGGCGATTGCCGGAAACAAACGTATGGAAGGTCGCAGGCTCTTCGCTCGGCTCCTGCGTCGCGGCAGCGGTCGCATAGTCGAACTGCGTGCCCGCTGCTGCGACGCAAAAGACGAGCGAGAAGACAAGCCAGGCCGTCTGTTTGTTGACAGAAATCGTCTTAATCCATGGACAAGGCGGCTTCCAGGGCAGTCAGCAGCGCCGCATTCTCCTGCGGCGTGCCGACGGTGATCCGCAAGCAATCGGCGAGCAGCGGGTGGGCGCCGTGTAGCTGCTTGATGAGCACGCCGCGGTCCTTGATGCCTTGGAAGACGGCGCCGGCCCGGCCCGGCTCGGTGCGCACCAGGATGAAGTTGGCCTCACTCGGATAGGGCGTGATGCCGTCGCTCGCAGCTAGGGCGTCGAAGAGTTTCGCACGCTCGGCGCGGATCGTGGCGGTCTGCTCGTCCCAGGCGGTGTGGTGGCGCAATGCGAAGCTCGCGCTGGCCTGAGTAAGCGCATTGATGTTGTAGGGCAGCCTCACCTTGTCGATCTCCGTGAGCCACTCCCGCGGGCCCGCGAGATAGCCCAGGCGCAGGCCGGCGAGGCCCATCTTGGAGACGGTGCGCATCACCAGGAGGTTCGGCCAATCCCCCAACCGCGGCAGGAAGCTCTGGTCCGTGAAAGGTGCATAGGCCTCGTCGACGATGACGAGTCCAGGGCTGGCCTGGATAATCCGTTCGACGGCAGCGGCGTCGAACAAGTTGCCGGTGGGGTTGTTTGGATAGGCGATGTACGTGAGCACCGGCTGCTCGCGCGCGATCGCTGTGAGGGTCGCATCCAGGTCCAGCGCGAAGTCGGACGCACGCAGCGGCACGCCGACATAGTCCATGCCGGCGAACAGCGCGATCATGCGATACATCACGAACCCCGGGTCAAGCGACAGCACCTTCCGGCCTGGCTTGGCGAGGGCGAGTGCGAGCATCTGGATCAGCTCGTCGGAACCATTGCCGAGCAACAAGGCCATGTCCAGCGGCACGCCCATGGCCTCGCGCAGGGCGGCTTGCAGGTCGTGCCCCTGGGGATCGGGGTAGCGGTTCAGCTCTGCCTCGCGCAAGACCGCGAGCCAGTCTTCCCTCAGCGCCTCCGGCCATGGATAGGGGTTTTCCATGGCGTCGAGCTTGATCAGGCCTGCGCTGTCGGGGACGTGGTAGGCGCGCAGGCTCAGGATGTCTTCGCGAATGAGATCGGCGGGGGTCATGGGGAAGTTTGAAGTTTGAAGTTTGAAGTGCGCGGCGCCGAGCTGTCACTCGACATTGCGTCCCCTATCGAGCATGAAGGGTGCCGCACGGATGCCGCAGGCTCTCGAGTG
>NZ_JAIFKJ010000231.1 GCF_019695415.1 Thiohalocapsa sp. | reverse complement strand
TCCCTAGATACTCAATTGCCCCCGGATCGCGGCTCTCGTCCGACCACTGACGCCATTGGAACCATGAGTGAGACACAGCCGAACGACGGCAACAACGCGGCCGCGCCGCCCGAGCAAGACGAGCATAAGCTCATCGCCCAGCGCCGCGAGAAGCTCAAGGCCATCCGCGAGCAGGGCATTGCCTTTCCGAACGACTTCCGGCGCAACGTCGTCGCCGGCGAGCTGCACGCGGAGTATGGCGAGACGGACGGCGCGGAGCTCGAGACTCGCAGCGTGCGCGCCAAGGTGGCCGGGCGTCTCATGAGCCGGCGCATCATGGGCAAGGCCAGCTTCGCCCACCTCCAGGACATGTCCGGGCGCATCCAGCTGTTTGTGCAGCGGGACATGCTCGGCGCCGATGACTATGCCTGGTTCAAGAAAGACCTCGACATCGGCGACATCGTCGGCGCCTCGGGGCAGCTCTTCAAGACAAAGACCGGTGAGCTCTCGATCAAGGTCGACTCGCTGCGGCTGCTGACCAAATCTCTGCGGCCCTTGCCCGAGAAGTGGCACGGCCTTTCGGACCAGGAGAGCCGCTATCGGCAGCGCTACCTGGATCTGATCATGAACGAGTCGGCACGCGAGACTTTTCGTGTGCGCACGCGTCTGGTCCAGGGTATTCGCGAGTTTCTCAATGCTCGGGATTATCTGGAAGTCGAGACGCCCATGATGCAGGCGATTCCGGGAGGCGCTGTCGCCCGACCGTTCGTGACCCATCACAATGCGCTCGACATGCAGCTCTTCCTGCGCATCGCGCCGGAGTTGTATCTGAAGCGGCTCGTCGTCGGTGGCTTCGAGCGGGTGTACGAAATCAATCGCAATTTCCGCAACGAGGGGCTTTCCACCCGTCACAACCCCGAGTTCACAATGCTGGAGCTCTATCAGGCTTACGCGGATTATGGCGACCTGATGGACCTCACCGAGTTGATGATTCGCACGCTGGCGGATCAGGTTCTCGGTTCCACAACGCTCCACTACCAGGGCGAGGATTACGATCTCTCGCAGCCCTTCACGCGCATGACGGTGCGCGAGTCCATCCTGCACTTCAATCCGGATCTGTCAGAGGCCGACCTCGATGATCTGGGCCGCGCCCGTGCCATCGCCGACCGTCTGGGTATCCACCTCAAGCCCAGCTACGGGCTCGGCAAGCTCCAGGTGGAGATCTTCGAGAAGACCGTCGAGCACCGGCTCATGCAGCCCACCTTCATCACGGCTTATCCGACGGAGACCTCACCGCTCGCACGTCTCAACGACGCCGACCCCTTCGTCACCGACCGCTTCGAATTCTTCGTCGGCGGCCGCGAGATTGCCAACGGCTTCTCTGAGCTCAACGACGCCGAGGACCAGGCCGAGCGCTTTCGCCAGCAGGTGGCCGAGAAGGACGCCGGCGACTTGGAAGCCATGCATTTCGACGCCGACTACATCCGGGCGCTGGAGCACGGTATGCCGCCTACGGCCGGCGAGGGCATCGGCATCGACCGGCTGGTGATGCTGTTCACCGACTCGCCGTCGATTCGCGACGTGCTGCTGTTTCCGCATATGCGCCCGGAGGACTGATACCGGGCCGACACGATCTCCGTACGGCTCGCCACTGAGTATCGCGGAACGCCGCAACCTCGCAACGGGCTGAGAAAACGCTTCGGCCGTGCCGCATGTGCTCGAGCAAACCGGCCACTTCGGAGCGAATAGACAGCGCGTCGGCGGTATCCTGTCTTAATCGCAAGTACGACCTGTACAAGTTGTTCCTCCGCGGGCTGGTCAGTCCGCGCCGAGCAGTATTCGGACCCCCATGAAATCTATTCGCCAGGACTGGTTCTCCAACGTCCGCAACGACCTGCTTGCCGGCCTGGTGGTTGCGCTGGCGCTGATCCCGGAGGCCATTGCGTTTTCCATCATCGCCGGTGTGGACCCCAAGGTTGGGTTGTACGCCTCCTTCAGCATCGCCGTGGTAACGGCCTTTGCCGGCGGGCGCCCGGGCATGATCTCCGCGGCCACTGCGGCCATGGCCGTGCTCATGGTGGACCTGGTGGCCGAGCATGGCCTCCAGTACCTGCTGGCGGCGACGGTGCTCACCGGCGTGCTTCAGGTGATTGCCGGCTGGCTGCGGCTCGGTAATCTGATGCGCTTCGTCTCGCGCTCGGTGATCACGGGCTTCGTCAACGCGCTCGCCATCCTGATCTTCATGGCGCAGCTGCCGGAGATCACCGGCGAGCAGCTGACGCTCGAGGTCTATGCGGTGCTGGCGGCGGGGCTCGCCATCATCTACCTCTTGCCCATGCTCACCAAGGCCGTGCCCTCGCCGCTGGTGGCCATCGTGCTGCTGACCGGGGTGGTGATGTATCTGGATCTCGATATCCGCACCGTCGGCGACATGGGGCAGATGCCGGACAGCCTGCCGGTGTTCCTAATTCCCGATATTCCACTGAATCTGGAAACGCTTCAGATCATCTTTCCGGTGTCGGCGACGCTGGCGGTGGTGGGGCTGCTGGAGTCCATGATGACGGCGACCATTGTCGACGACCTGACCGACTCCAAGAGCAACAAGAACCGCGAATGCGTGGGGCAGGGCGTGGCGAATGTCGCCACCGGCTTCCTGGGCGGCATGGCGGGCTGCGC
>NZ_JAIFKJ010000089.1 GCF_019695415.1 Thiohalocapsa sp. | reverse complement strand
TGCTGTTGGGCGCGTTGATTGGGACAGACCCGCCCGGGGATGCGGCAGGCTCCACCGCAGTCGGAATCGACACCCGGAATCTGGTTAAGCCCGCCGCAGCTGCCCGTGATGCCGGGGCGGCCGGCGAGGACCTTGAGCGCCAGGCCGGCCACGGCCAGCGGGAAAATGACCAGGGCGAAGAGGAGCTCGGGCATAGGCTGGGTGCGCTCGCCGGTTGTGGCCGGGTGTGTTGAATCGCCGGATTTGGTGGGCACACTTCGCTCTGCGCACCCGCGGCTATTGTGTCGGATTAACGGATTTGGTGGGCACGCTTCGCTTTGCCCACCCTAGGGAAGCGCTGATTTATCAGTGCTTCCCGTGCGGGGCAGGATGCCCCGCCATTTTCGGCGACGTAAGTCGCTGAAAATGAAGCGAAGCGGAAACCGCGTTTTCGCTTCGCGTGCTGAAAATGGGCAGGAAGCCCATTTTTCAGCGTCTCCCTAGGGCTCGGTCGTCGGCTCGAATACGCTTTTGGGCTCACCCGCCAAAGTTGTCCAACAGGATGTTGTCGTCCTCGACGCCCAGGCTGTGCAGCATGCCGATGACGGCGGCGGTCATCATGGGCGGCCCGCAGAGGTAGTACTCGCAGTCTTCGGGGGTCGGGTGATCCTTAAGGTATTTCTCGAACAGCACCTTGTGAATGAAGCCCGTCTCACCTTGCCAGTCGTCCTCCGGCTGCGGATCGGACAGCGCAATATGCCACTGGAAGTTGTCGTGGTCCCGTGCCAGCTCGTCGAAATCCTGTTGGTAGAAGATCTCCCGCTTGCTGCGAGCGCCGTACCAGAAGGTGATGTGCCGCTTGCTGTCCAGGCGCTTGAGCTGGTCGAAGATGTGGCTGCGCATGGGGGCCATACCCGCACCGCCGCCGACGAAGACCATCTCGGCGTCCGTCTCCTTGGCGAAGAACTCGCCGAAGGGGCCGGCGATGGTGACGGTATCCCCCGGCTTGAGGCCGAAGATATAGCTGGACATGATGCCCGGCGGTGCCTCCGGGTGATCCGGCGGCGGCGTGGCGATGCGCACATTGAGCATGATGATCCCGGCCTCCCCAGGGTAGTTGGCCATGGAGTAGGCGCGGGTGACCCGGTGCTTGGTGCCGGCTTCGAGCTGCCAGAGGTTGTACTTGTCCCAGTCCTCGCGCAGGTGCTTGGGGATGTCGAGCTCGCTGAACTTGAGGTGGTAAGGCGGACATTCGATCTGGATGTAGCCGCCGGCGCGGAAGGCGACATCCTCGCCCTTCGGCAATTCCAGGATGAGCTCCTTGATGAAGGTGGAGACACTGCGGTTGGAGCGCACCCGGCATTGCCATTGCTTGATCCCGAACAGCTCCCGCGGCAGCTCGATGCGCAGATCCTCCTTGATGGCGACCTGGCAGGAGAGCCGATAGCCCTCGGCGGCCTCACGCCGGTTGATGAGGCTCGACTCGGTGGGCAGCAGCTTGCCGCCGCCCTCCAGCACCTTCACGCGGCATTGGCCACAGGTGCCGCCCCCGCCGCACGCGGAGGGTACGAACAGCCCCGCATCCGCCAGCGCGCCCAGCAGCTTCTGCCCGGCGCGGCTGGCGATATCCTGCTCGCCGTTGATGTCGATATGCACGTCCCCTGCAGGCACCAACAACGAGCGGGCGCCTAGGATAACGGTCACCAGCATCAGCACGATGGCGGTGAAGATCAGGATGCCGAAGGAGAGGGTGAGCATAGGCGAATCTCCGCTGGCGGCCGCCGCACGTCAAATGCTGATGCCGGAAAACGACATGAACGCCATGGCCATCAGCCCGGTAGTAATGAAGGTGATGCCGAGGCCCTGCAGCCCGTCCGGCACGTCGCTGTATTTGAGCTTCTCGCGGATGCCGGCCAGCAAGACCAATGCGAGCGCCCAGCCGAGGCCGGTGCCGAAGCCGTAGACAGTGCTCTCCGGGATGTCGTAACCGCGCTCCACCATGAACAGGGAGCCGCCGAGAATGGCGCAATTGACCGTAATGAGCGGCAGGAAGATGCCGAGGGCCTGGTAGAGCGCCGGAAAGTATCGGTCCAGCGTCATCTCCAGGATCTGCACCATCGCGGCAATGACACCGATATAGGTAATGAGCCCCAGAAAGGACAAATCCAGCTCATCGAGCCCCAGCCAGGCAAGGGCACCGTCTTGGAGCAGGTACTGGTGGATGATGGCATTCACCGGCACCGTGATGGTCTGCACGACGATCACCGCGAGCCCGAGCCCCAACGCCGTCGTGATGCGCTTGGATACGGCCAGGAAGGTGCACATGCCGAGGAAGAAGGCGAGGGCCAAATTCTCGACGAACACCGCCTTAAACAGCAGGGAGAGGTAGTGCTCCATCAGACAGCTTCCTCGGTCGAAGCGGACCAGATCGACGGTGACGGGATCGACAGACGCGCCAACCCGGATCTCAACCCGGCTCCGTGCGATGGACGATGTGAATCCGGTACTCGGGCTTCTCGACCTGCTGCGGCCGCCAGGTGCGGATGCCCCAAATCATCAGCCCGATGATGAAAAAGGCTCCCGGCGCCAACAGCATGAGCCCATTTGGCTCGTACCAGCCGCCGTCTTCCAGCAGCGGCAGCACCTGCACGCCGAGTAGGGTGCCGGAGCCGAGCAATTCCCGAATCGCCGCAACCGTGATCAGGATGACGCTGTAGCCGAGCCCATGGCCCAGGGCGTCCAGGAAGCTCGGCCAGGGCGGGTTCTTGGACGCGAAGGCCTCGGCCCGGCCCAGCACGATGCAGTTGGTGATGATGAGCCCCACGAAGACCGACAACTGTTTCGACAGCTCGTAGGCAAACGCCTGCAGCACCTGATCCACCACGATCACCAGCGACGCAATGATGGTCATCTGGATGATGATGCGGATGCTGCTCGGCATGTGATGCCGAATCAGACTGATGATCACCGACGCGCCCACGATCACCACCGTCAGCGCAATGCTCATGGTGATGGCTGGCGCGAGCTTGGTGGTCACCGCCAGCGCAGAGCAGATGCCGAGAATCTGCAGCGTGATGGGGTTGTTGTCGACGATGGGCTCGATGAGGAGCTTGGTGTCGTTGCCGTTCATCTTGGGTTCTGTGGTGGCTTAAACCGATCAATAGTCTGGGCAAGGGCTGAGGGCTGAGGGCTGAGGGCTGAGGAAGCAAAGCCTACGCTGCACCGTAGAGCCAGGTCGTACCTCGTCACTCGTCACTCGTCACTCGTCACTCGTCACTCGTGACTCTCAACCAACCTTGCCAGAAACGGCCCATACCCCTGCTCGCCCAGCCAGAAGCTCATCAGATTCTCGACGCCGTTGCTGGTGAGGGTCGCACCGGACAGGCCGTCCACCTTCTGCCCGGCATCGGGGGCGCTCGGGTCCACGCTGCCCTTCACCACCTCGATGACAGGCGCGCCGTCGGGGCCGATGACGGTCTTGCCGGACCACTGGCCGAGCCACTTGGGGCTCGCCACCTCGCTGCCGAGACCAGCGGTCTCGCGCTGCTCGTAGAAGGTGAGGCCCTTGGCGGTGCGCCCGTCCGGTGCCAGCGCCAGCAGGCCGTGCATAGTAGACCAGAGGCCCTGGCCGTAGACCGGCAGCACGATGGTCTCGAGCGCGTCATCCTCACGCACCAGGTAGACGGGCATACGGTTCGGCCGCCGGCGGATGCCGGCTGGGTCCTGCTCCAGCGCGGTGCTCTGCGCCGGATCCTGCGCGGCGTCGCGGTAGGAATAGGTGGCCGCTGCCTCGCCGTCGATGAGCTCACCGGTGTCCAGGTCCACCAGCGCGGGCTCGATGCGCTCGAAGGCCTGGCTCAGGCTCACACCGGGATCATCCAGCCCGGCGACCCTAACGACCTCGCGCTTGAGCTCCAGCGCGGCATTGCGCTCCTGCAGGGGCCGCAGGGTCACGGCGGTCGTCGAGACCACCACGGAGCAGGCCAGACACAGGGCCAGGGCCACCGCGACGGTCTTGCGCGGGTCGTCGTTCGGCAGCGTGAATACCGCCCGCAGCGGCTCCAGCACGGCAACGCTCATGATGTACCCCCCCTCGGCCCTCGGCCATCGGCCCTGTGCGCCGCTTGACACCGCTGGGCAGCGTCCGGGGCACGCAACGCAGCAGCCACGCCCTCAAGCATCCCGTCGCCTCCTCCGGCGCACATTCGCCTGCACCACGAACCAGTCAATAAGCGGCGCGAATAGGTTGCCGAACAGAATGGCCAGCATCACCCCCTCCGGATAGGCCGGATTCAGCACCCGGATCAGCACGGTCATGAAGCCGATCAGAAAGCCGTAGATCCACTTGCCCGTCTCGGTCATGGAGGCGGACACGGGGTCGGTGGCCATGAACACGAGCCCGAAGGCCACGCCGCCCAGCACCATGTGCCAATGCCAGGGCAGGCTGAAGGCGGGGTTGGTGTCGCTGCCGATACCATTGAACATGAGCGCCGTAACGACGACGCCCAGGAACACCCCAGCCATGATCCGCCAGGAGGCGACGCCGGTGAACAGCATGAAGGCGGCGCCGACGATGATGAACAGGGTGGACGTGGCCCCGATGGAGCCCTGGATTGTCCCGAAGAAGGCGCTCCACCAGGTGACCCCGGCGGCCTGGATGGCCTCGACGCCGCCCTGCGCCGCCAGCATCAGCGGCGTGGCGCCGCTGAAGCCGTCCACCGCCGTCCAGACGCCATCACCAGAGATCTCCGCCGGGTAGGCGAAGAACAGGAAGGCGCGACCTGTGAGCGCCGGGTTCAGGAAATTCTTGCCCGTGCCGCCGAAAACCTCTTTGCCGATGACCACGCCGAAGGACATGCCGAGCGCAACCTGCCAAAGCGGGATGTCCGGCGGTAGGGTGAGCGCGAACAAGATGGACGTCACGAGGAAGCCTTCGTTCACCTCGTGGTTGCGGACGCTGGCGAAGAGCACCTCCCAGAAGCCGCCGGCTGCCATGGTGACGGCGTAGATGGGCACGAAGTACACCGCCCCGTGCCAAAAGTTGTCCCAAAGGCTTGCCGGATCATAGCCGCCAGCACCCAATAGCCAGAGCACGGTGCCGCGCCAGCCCGGCACCTCGCCCACCCCCATGCTGGCCATGGCCTGATTGGCCTGAAGCCCGACATTGAACATGCCGAAGAGCGTGGCCGGAATCACCGCGAGCCAGACGAAGATCATCACCCGCTTCAGGTCAATACCGTCGCGCACGTGCGGGGCCTGGGTGGTGACGGTGGACGGCGTGTAGAGGAAAGTGTCCACCAGCTCGAACACGGCGCCGAAGCGCTCGTAGCGCCCGCCGGGCTTGAAGTGCCGCTCCTGGCGGTCGAGAAACTTGCGGAGACGCTGGCTCATGGTGTTCGGAACCCTGGGCGGCAGAGACCGCTGGTGCTTCAGTTCATTACGAGATCGGGCGAGATTGGGCGAGATTGGACAAGGATGGGCAAGCGCGGCCAAGTGGCCCGTCGCGACGTCAGCCTTGCTCGCGGCGGATCTGTTCCAGGTTACGCCGCAGTGCCGGCCCGTAATCGTGCTTGCCGCAGTCGACGAAGCTCAACAGTGCCAGGTCCTCTTCATCCAGCTCCAGGGCGCCGAGGGCCTCGGCGGTCTCAACGTCGTCGACCAGCAGCGCACGCAGCAATTGGGTGGGCAGCAGATCCAGCGGCATCACCCGCTCGTAGGCGCCCACCGGCACCATGGCGCGCGGGCTGCCGTGCAGGGAGGTGCCAAGGCGTAGGGGCGCGTCGCCGCGGCGAGACCAAAACAGGTTGAGCGCTGAGTAGCGTCCCCGACCGGGCATGACCCAGCCGAACAGCGCCCGCTCTCGATCCTCCGGCAGCACCGTAATCTGGTTGTGGAAGCGCCCGAGATAGGCGCTCGACCCCACCGCCTGACGGCCGGTGAGTGCGGACCCGGAGATGACGCGAGCCTCATGCGTACCCTTGAGCTCGCCCTGGATCAGGTCGTTGGTGCTGGCCCCGGCGCGGGTGCGCAGCACGCGCGGATTGGCCACCATTGGCCCGGCGAGAGCGATGATCCGGGTCGGGTCGATGCGGCCGGTGCGAAACAGCCGGCCCACGGCGATGACGTCCTGCCAGCCGATGTGCCAGACCTCGTGCGTGAGACTCGCCGGGCGCAGAAAGTGGATGTGAGTGCCGGGCATGCCGGCAGGGTGCGGGCCTGCAAACTCGGCGCGCCTGAGATTGGCCGCCGGCGGCAGTGTCAGGTCGGCATCCGGGCGGGTGCAGACGTACAGGGGACCATCGGTCAGCTTGGCCAGGACCTGGAGGCCGTCGGCGAAGGCGTCGGCGGCTGCCTGAATCAAGGGCACCGGGTCCGGCGCCAGGGGCTGGCTGTCCATGGCCGTGACGAAGAGCGCAGCCGGCGACCGGCCAGGGTCGGCGATCATGCTGAAGGGGCGGGTGCGCAGCGCGAGCCAAGCACCGGAGGCCGTAAGGTTCTCGACCACCTGGTCGCGGCTCAACGACGCCAGGTCCTCTGCGCCGTAGGCGTTGAAGGTTTCCTGGTCGGTACTGTCCGGGTCATGTTCCGGAGCATCCAGACGGATGACGATGGTCTCCAGCACCCGGCGCGGCCCGCGATGGACGGTCTCGACCACGCCGCTGCCTGGGGCAGTACCCACCACCTGGCGGTATGCCTTGCGGCGGGTGAGCGGCTGGCCGAGCCGTACTCGGTCACCCTCCTCCACCTCCAGCGTGGGCAGGCGCTTGGGCCCGCGCACGTCGAGGCCAACGTACGCCACACGCTGAACCGGTCGTGCCGCCGGCACTGGAGCACCCTCGGTGATCGGCGCCGGCGCGCCGCTCAACGGTATGTCGAGCCCTTGCCTGAGCCGAAAGCGCTGGATAGGCGGCCCACCTGCCGCCGGAGCATGCCCGGTTCCGAGTACAACCACCGTGAAAGTCCGACTGCAGAGACGTTTAGCTGTCGCAGCTCAGTAGAGCCGCCGGCGCCGGCCGATTCGCCTGACACCCATGACGCCCGGGCGCCAACCTTCGCCTGACCTTAGCACAGTCGACGGGGCCTGTGCGCCAACGCAAAACCTCAAAGGATTGAGGGGCATCAACGGCTTGGGCTTGTCCGGGGCACCGCTTCGATGGATCCTCCGCCGAGGATGAGCGCCTCCATGAGCGGCGCGATACGGAGGCATCTGGCGGCATTCTGCGCCGCAGCCCTCGGGCCCGAAAGTCAAGCAGCAGCCGCGCCAACCGCGACAAAGGAATTCGCCGGCGACGGCACGCACGGGGTGACCGGCGGCGCCGCATCCAGCGCAGCCGGCAGCCGGATCGTTACGCTAGCACCGCAGAGGGCCTAAGCTTGAGTAGAGAGCCGGCCCATCGACGGGCCGCATTCTGGGAGTCCACCCGAGCACGCGCGAGTGATGGCAATGGCCGACCCCAAGCTTCCCGGCACCAAACAGCCATTGAATCGTCTCACCCCCGACGGCAACAGCGGCCCGCCCTCTGACGCCGAGTGGCGCCGCTATGCACTCGCCGCGGCCGCCATCGTTTTGCTGGCAATAGTGCTGAACAGCCTTGTCTCGGCGCCGCAACCAGAGCTCAGCTACTCCGCCTTCAAGCAGGCGGTGCACGATGACCGTGGGGCGGAGGTGAC
>NZ_JAIFKJ010000652.1 GCF_019695415.1 Thiohalocapsa sp. | reverse complement strand
CTGTTCGTCTATCACAGCAACAACGGCCAGTGGGACACGGGTGCCAAGGCGCGCGGGAGCAACGATCGCCTCAGTCTGGATGCCGCTGTCATCGGCCGTTCGGCGGGCGACATGAACACGCCCAATGCAAGAACAGCGGCCGAATCCGGCAATCCGAGCGATCCCAGGTTCACCGGCAGGCTGCCCTTTACCAACTTCGATCAACGCAACGCCCAGTTCGGCGCCGGCATATCGACCGATCTCGGCGAGTTCGGCATCCGCTACAACCAGTGGAACAACGAGAACAACTTTCTACTGCCGACCGGCAAGGGCATTGGGCTGTGGCTGCGCAACGACCAGCTTCAATTGACCGGCGACATACCGGTCGGCGCCGACTGGGTGTTGAAACCGACCCTCTCCTGGCAGAACAACCTGCGTCGAGCCAACACCGCCGGGACGCCGCTCAGCGCGGGCTATGACGGGACCATCAATCTCGAGTTTGATCGCTATGTCGCGAGAGTCGAGGCCATCCACGGCCTGCTCGGTCCCTTCGACGGCGGCACCCTCGGCGTCGAATACAGCGAGAAGACGCAATACTCGCGGGGCACCACGGTGCTGGCCCCTGGTGGCGACGTCAGCAACCTCGCCCTCTTTGCCTTCGAGAGCAAGGATATCGGCGCACTGACCCTGCATGCGGGCGTGCGCTACGATTGGCACACGGTCGCAGGAGACGCCGGCAAGACCAGGTCCCCGGTCAACTTCACCGGCCGGGATGAGAACCACTTCGGGGCCTTCACGGGTTCCCTGGGCGCCGTCTATCGTGTGACCGATCAGTTCGCGGTCGCCACCAACCTCGGGCGCGGCTTCCGTGCACCGAGCCTGTTCGAGCTCTACGCCGACGGTGTGCACGGCGGCGTCGCGGCCATTCAGGAGGGCAACCCGGACCTCGATGCCGAGACCTCGCTCAACATCGACCTCGGCCTTCGTTGGCGCTCGGATCGGCTGCAGGGCAGCGCCACCGTCTATCGCAATGCCATCAGCGACTACATCTATCTTCAGGACACCTTCGAGCGACGCAACGGCCTGCCCGTCTTCGAGTATCAGCAGGACGACGCCCTGTTGACGGGCTTGGAATTGGAGGCGGCTTGGCAGGTGACCGACCGCATCGAACTCGGGGCCACGCTCGACCTCGTCCGCGGCACCAACGATCGCACGGATGAGGATCTGCCCCTGTTGCCGGCGGATTCCCTCCGGGTCGACGCGACCTATCGGTTTGCCGAGCGCGGTCCGATCCGCGAGCCTTACCTCACCCTGGGTGTGCGGCACGCCGCCGCGAAGGACGCAGCGCCCGGAGAGCCCTTCGCACAGTTCGACGACCTCCCGTTCGGCACCGCATCCACCGACGCCTACACCCTGATGGACGTCGATATCGGGTTCGGCTTCCGCGCCTTCGGTAACCGCTTGGCGCGTGTCGACCTAGCCGTCCGCAATCTGTTCGACACCGAGTACCGGGACTTCCTCGATACCTACAAGGGCTATGCGCTGAGTCCGGGCCGTGATATCCGCGTGAGCCTGAGCGTGCCCTTCGGCGGCTGATGCTCCATGGCCACAAGGCGATGGTTTTGCCTGGGGTTCTTCCATCGCCTTGGCTGCTGATCTCCGTCGATCCGGCAGCACGGTTCACCTTCGCGCAGCTATTGACCGATGCCGATGATGATCATGTTCCCCGATCGACTCTGCTCTGCATTGCCGCTTGCGCTTGCCCTGATGGCTGGCCCCGCCTTCGCGGCCCCGGACGCTGTTGAGACTTCGGAGACGCTGAAGGCGGGCTCCGAGGCGCTGGATCAGGCGCTGGCGACCCAGGCCGACTCGGTGGAAGAGGCGGCGGCATCGCAGGCGCGTGTGGACGAGACGCGCGAGCAAACCCGGGAGCTGCTTGCGATGTTTCGCAACCGCAGCCGGGAGCTGGAGAGCCTCACTCGGTACAACGACCATGTCGAGCGCATGCTCGCCGCCCAGGATCAGCGCATTGCCGACACTGAGGAAGATCTCGCCGTCGCCGCACTCACCGAGCGTGAACTCATCCCGCTGCTGGAGCGCATGGTCGAGAGCCTCAGGCGCTTCGTCGCGCTGGACCTGCCCTTCGAGCGCGCCGAGCGCGAGGCCCAACTCGAGGCCCTCGCGGCGGTGATCGATGACCCCGCGGTGACCTCCGCGGAGAAGTTGCGGCGCATCCTCGCCGCTTACCGTCGCGAGCTCGACTACGGTCGCAACCTGGCAGCCTATCGGGTCCCGTTGCCGGCTTCGTCATCCGCTGGCAAGCCCCTCTCCGCGGCGGATGCGCCCACCGTGGACCTGCTGCGCGTCGGTCGGGTTGCGCTCTTCTATCGGTCGCTCGACGGCCGGCAGCTGGGCATCTGGGATACATCAACAGGGGACTGGGAGACCCTGCCGGCGCGCTGGCGCCAGCCCCTGGCCAAGGCGCTGCGGGTCGCCCGCAAGCAGTCGGCGCCGGACATCTTGACACTGCCGCTCCCCGCGGCCGGGACTCGTCCATGATCCGCGGCGTCGACTGCGCGTTGGGGTTCGTGCTCGCGGCCGCCGTGCTGCTGTCGCCCGCGGCACGAGCCGAGACGACCCCGTCCGCGCCCGAGTCGCTCGACGCCCTGCTCACCCAGGTC
>NZ_JAIFKJ010000114.1:6985-16334 GCF_019695415.1 Thiohalocapsa sp. | reverse complement strand
CAGGCTTTTGATCGGGCCGCTGCCGTGGGCGTTGAGCACCAAATAGGGCCCTTCGAAGGGCGCCGCCGGCGCCTGGAAGTAGAAGCAGGGGGTGCCGAGCGTCGTCGGCGGCTCGCGTTTGAGGAGCGCCGCTGCTGCCGGCGCGTCGGTGGCGACGACTGTGGCGCGGGCGCGCAGGCGGGTGCCGTCGGCGAGGCGCACGCCGTCCGCTTCCAGTTGTGCCACGCGCTGGCCGAGGCGCAGGCTCTCCGGTGCCAGGCGGCTCGCGAGCTGCAACGGGATCTGCTCCATGCCATGCGCCGGCAGTGCGGTATCCCCCAGGGCGAAGGCGCGGAAGACGAATTCGAAAGCACGGCTGGAAACATCGAGCTCCGGCTCGAAGAAGACGCCGGCGAAGAAGGGCCGAAAGAAGCGCGCCTGGATGCGCTCGGAGAAGCCGAGCTCACGCAGCAGCGCCGGCGCGGACTGCTCCGGGCGTGCATAGAGCGCGTCCAGGTCGCCGTGCAGCGCGCGGCGGCGCAGACCAAGCAGGCGGAGCTTGTCGGCGAGCGTGCCGACAGGCGAAACCAGCATCTCCGGGAGTTGGGCAGGCCGGCGCCAGATGTCGCTGACCCGGTGGAATTGCCCGTCGATGCGCACCAGCGCCCCTGGGTAGAAGGGCCGCAGGTCTAGGGCGTCATAGTCCAGCAGTTGTTGCGCCGCCGGATACCAGGTCTGCAGCACCTGAAAGCCCCGGTCCAGCAGGAAGCCGTCGCGCACGTCCGTGGCGATGCGCCCGCCGACGCGGTCAGCCGCCTCCGCCAACAGCGGTCGCAACCCCTGACGCTGCAAGCGCAGCGCGCAGGCAAGACCGGCCAGCCCGGCACCGACGATGACCACATCCGCATCCACTTGACTCGCTCCTCCAAGACGGCGCTGTGCCGGTTCAACCTAAAGAGAGTAGTTGGACGGTCGTCAGGGTGCGTCCCGCAGGGTGACTGGCAAGGCACAACGACGAGGAATAGCCGTCCTATTCCGAGGAGTTGTAACGCCGCCAGGCGCCGTGCGGGACGTGCCATGGCGGCCGTAGCGGCGCTCACCCAGTGGGTGGCATGCGGCCACTGTAGGAATCGCAACTGGTACAACCATTTGCATACGCTTTGAAGCGTTCAACTGCTCTTTTTAGGTTCAAACATTACTGCCCTCAGCCCGCCGCGAGCCTGTCCCGCAGCAAAGCGGCCTGGCGCTGGATGGCGTCGAGCCGCTCCGGCTCGAGACGCTCCAGGTTGCGCCACATCAGCGCTGTGCGCGGGTGCCCGGCGAAGCGCTCGCGGTGTCGGGCCAGAAAATCCCAGAACAGGGTCGTGAACGGGCAGGCGTCCGCACCGACGGCCTGCTTGGGGTCGTATCGGCACCCTGTGCAATAGTTGCTCATGCGTTGGATATAGGCGCCGCTTGCGGCGTAGGGCTTGCTCGCCAGCACGCCGCCGTCGGCAAACTGGCTCATGCCCAGGGTATTCGGCGCCTCCACCCATTCCACCGCGTCCACGAACATAGCGAGATACCAGACGTGCACTTGGCGCGGCTCCACACCCAGCAGCAGCGCGAACAGGCCCGTGACCATCAGGCGCTGGATGTGGTGGCCATAACCCCGCTCCACCACCTGGCCAATGGCATCGGCCAGACAGGCATACTCCGTGTCGGCGTGCCAATAGAAGGCCGGCAGCGGCTGGTGCGCAGCGAGCGCGTTTTGCTCGAGGTATTCCGGCATCTGCTGCCAATAGATGCCGCGCACGTACTCGCGCCAGCCGAGGATCTGCCGCACGAAGCCCTCCACCGATGCGATGGGGGCACGGCCCTCGTGATAGGCCGCCACCGCGGCGTCGATGGCGCGACGCGGGCTCAGCAGCTTCAGGTTCAGCGCCGCCGACAGCCGCGCATGGTAGAGATAGGGCGTGCCGGCCCACATGGCGTCCTGATACGGGCCGAAGGCGACGAGCCGATGCGTGATGAAGTCTTCCAGTGCCGCCTCGGCCTGCTCCGGCGTCACCGGCCAGTCGAAGTGCTCGAGCGTGCCCGGTGCCTGTGGGAAGCGCGCCTCCACCTGGGCCATGACTTCCTGCGTCAGGGCGTCCGGCGCGAACCCCAGGGGCGGCGGCAGCGCCCCGGGCCCTTGTTTGCCGAAGGTCTTGCGGTTGTCTTTGTCGAAGTTCCAGGCGCCGCCGGCGGGTTTGCCGTCTTCCATGAGCAGGTCATGCCGCTTGCGCATCCAGCGGTAGAAGAATTCCAGTCGCAGCTCTTTGCGGCCCTTCGCCCAGTCCGCAAACGCCGGCAGCGGGCAGAGGAAGTGGCGGTCCTCCAAGACGTCCAGCTCGATGCCCGCGTCGGCACAGGTGCGGCTGACGGCGGCGAGCAGACGGTGCTCGCCCGGCTGGACCAAGCGCACCTGCGCGGGCGCCAAATTGCGCAGGTCGGCAGCGAGGGCCGCCTCGATGCTCGGGTGGTCGTGCGCACCGAGCTCCAGGTAGCGCACCGGCAGGCCCTCCCGCACGAGCCGCTCGCGGAAGTGGCGCATAGCGGCCAGGAAGAGCACCGTGCGCGCTTTGTGCGAGGGGACGTGCGTCGCCTCCGACGCCGCCTCGCAGAGCCACACCAAGTCCCGCACCGGGTCGCAGTCATCGAAGAGCCCGCTGTCGCGGTTCAGCTGATCGCCGAGGACCAGGAGCAGTCGGCGTATCGGTGCACTGTCGCTCTGCATCCGCTTCACGCGCTCGCCGCGTGCGGGAGCCCGGCAGCTGCGGCGTCCTGCCGGTAGGCCACTTGGCGGGCGAACAGGGCGCGCACGGTGTCGAGGGTGTCGGCGTCGGCCGCCGTCTTGTCGTCGCGGTAGCGCTTCACCCGGGCGAAGCGCAGCGCGAGCCCCGCGGGATATTGGCGGCTCTGCTGCAGCTCGTTGAAGGCGATCTCCACGATGAGCTCCGGGCGCACCAGGACCACATGGCCGTCGCGGGTGATCTCCCGGGCCAGCAGCTCCTCGGTCTGCCAGGCCAGCAGCTTGTCCGTGAGCCCCTTGAAGGTCTTGCCGAGCATGACGTAGCCGCCGGCGCCGTCGCGGCAGCCGAGATGCAGGTTGCTCAGCCAGCCGCTGCGCCGTCCGCTGCCCCATTCCGCGGCGAGCACGACCAAATCCAGCGTGTGTGCCTGCTTGATCTTGAGCCAGTGGCTGCCGCGGCCGCCGGCGGCATAAGTGGCCTCGGGGTCCTTGGCCATGAGGCCCTCGTGGCCGGCGGCGAGGGCGGACTGCAGAAAGCCCTGCGCCCTGCCCGCATCGGCGCCTATGAGCCTCGGGATCACCAGCGACGGCGGCAGGGCGTCAGTCAGCGCCCGGTGGCGCGCGTGGGTGGGCAGGTCGATCAGGGTCTCGCCGGCAAGTGCCAGGCAGTCGAAGCAGAAGACGGTCAACGGCAGCCGGGCACGCACGTCCGGGTCGTCGCTGTGGCGGCCAAAGCGGCGCATGGTCATCTGGAAGGGCAGCGGGCGGCCATCTGCGGCGAGAGCCAGCGTCTCGCCGTCCAACACCAGTTCGGAGGCCGGCAGGCCGGCGACGGTGGTCACGATCTCCGGCACTGCGGCTGTGACCTCGTTGCCCTGCCGGCTGTAAACCCGGACGGCGTCGCCTTGTTTGTGGATCTGGACTCGGGCGCCGTCGAGCTTGTACTCCAGGATGGGCTGCGGCAGCTGGGCGAGGGCGTCGCCCAGGTCCGCTGCCGGCTGTGCCAGCATCGGCAGCAAAGGCCGGAAGATCTGCAGTTTCAGCGCGTCGAGCCCGGCACGCCCGTGGGTTCGGGCGATGCTTGCGACCTCCGCGATGTCACCGCGCAGCATCTGCGCCCGGCGAACACTAGCCTGCGGCACATCGAAAGCGGAGGCGACGGCATCCAGCACCAGTGACTCGAGCGCCCCTTGGCGCAGCTCGCCGACGAGCAGGCGTGCCAGGTATTGTTGTTCCGGCTCGGTCGCGAGGGAGAACAGCTCGGCCAGTGAGCGTGTCCGCTGCGCCTTCGAGCCGGCGCCGGCGATGCCGGCAATATCTTCAAGGCGCGCCGCCGCTTCGGCGAGCGTCAGCGTGGGTGCCGTCGCTGGCGGCGTGTGGAGCGCCGAGCGCACCTGCGCCGGACCGATGCCGAGGCTGTGCTTTGCTGCATCGCCCGTGCACCACCGGGCCGCCGCGCCGATGTCCCCGCCACCGGCCCCCCGCAGTAGCGCGGTAAGCCGAGCGACCTTGGCGCTGCGGCTGCGCGTAGCGCTTAGATCGGCACAGGCCTGAGCCAGGTCCCGGACAGTCAGCATCGCAGCGGCCGGCCGGCAGCGGCGTGCTCAGTGATACTGCTCGGTGGTGTAGTGCCCCGGCTCGTGGCGCTTGTGGCGCTGCATGTTGCGGGCCTCCAGCCAAGCGCGCACGTCCTTGATCATGGCCGAGTTGCCGCAAAGCATGAGGTGACTGTCCTCGGGCGTGATCTCGGCATCCGCGGCGGCCTGCAGGGAGCCGTTTTCGAGTAGGTTCGTGATACGGCCCTGCAGCGCCGTCTCGCTGCTGTCTCGGGTGAGTGCGGTGATGAACGTGAAGTTGTCTTCGTGCGCCGCCTGCAGCTCGGCGAGGGTCTCCCCGTAGCTCAGCTCACCGGCGTTGCGTGCGCCATGCACCAGAATGACGCGCTCGAAGCGCTCCCACGGGTCCGCAGTCTTGAGCATGGACAGATACACGCCCAGCGCGGTCCCGGTCGCGAGCATCCAGAGGTGCCGGCGCGATACCACATTGTCCAGCGTGAAGACGCCGCTTGCCTTGTCGGACACCCAGATTCGGTCCCCCACTTCCAGATCGGATAGTTTGGGCGTGAGCGGGCCCTCGGGGATCTCGTTGAAGTAGATCTCGAGCGGGCGCTCGGAGGGCGCGTTGACCAGAGAGTAGGGGCGGCCGACGCGCTCTCCGTCCACGTCCAGCGCGACCTTGATGTATTGCCCTGCCGCGAAATCCGGTAGGGGTGCGTCGATCTGCAGGCTGTAGAGCTCCTGCGACCAGTGTCGCTTGCCGGCGATCTTGCCTTCGAGCCATTCGGCCATGGATGCTGCTCCTCGCGTTGTTCTGAAACGCGCTAGCTTGGTTCGATGGCTGGGCATTTCAAAGGTTGAACAGGATCTGGACAGGCCTTGAGCCGCCCCATTCAGTTGGGTTGGTCGCCGGCAGGCGGGGGATTGTGATCCCTGCGCGCCGCACCATATCCGCGCTGTCCAGGTTTTGTTTAACCCAGCTGAACGGAGCCCCACCATGCTGCCCATGCGTTACCTGACACCGCTGCTGATTGTTCTGGGAGGTTTACTCATGACCGATACCGCCACCGCTGCCTGCGCGCCTGCACTCAACTTCGAAAAGCGCCGTCTCGCCGGCGACGAGACCGTCAACCTCTGCGAGGCTTACAAGGGCAAGGTGCTGTTGGTGGTGAACACCGCAAGCAAGTGCGGCTTCACCGGCCAGTACGAAGGGCTCGAAGCACTCTACGATCAATATCGTGACCAGGGCCTTGTGGTGTTGGGCTTCCCGTCTAATGATTTCGGGAACCAAGAGCCAGGGACGGAGGAGCAGATCAAGGACTTCTGCCGCCTGACCTATTCGGTGGAATTCCCGATGTTCGAGAAGGTCAGCGTCAAGAAAGGCAAGGCCGATCCCTTCTACCAGTACTTGGCGCAGCAGACCGGTGTCTATCCGAAGTGGAACTTCTACAAGTACCTCATCGACCGTGATGGCAAGGTCGTGGACGTGTACTCCAGCGTGACCTCGCCCAAGAGCAAGAAGCTGGTGCGCACCATCGAGCAATTGTTGGCCAAACCGGCGTCGTCCTGATCCTGAGACCGCCGAGCCCGCGCCGCGGCCGCTGCGCACCGCCGGGCGCCGGCGGCGGCGCGCAACAAGCGGCCAGATGCCTGCGCGGTGTCGGGCCGTTGTGCGTTGCCGATCTCGGCATGAGGTGGCTAGCCTCTGGGGCGCGCGACTAGGTGCTGTCGCCTGCCGTACCGACACCGAGTTCCGCTAGACTGCGCAGCCAACGTCTGCTGCCGACAGGCCCCACCAATGCTCTATCTGCTCGCGCTGCCGCTGCTGATCATTGTCGGCGTGCTGATCTTTCTGCTCCTGCAGCCGGGGGAGATCAACGTCCGCCGCAAGCTGACCATGCGCTGCACGCCAGCCATGGTATTCGAGCGGGTGCAGGACCTGCGAGGCTGGCGGGATTGGAGCCCCTGGCTGCTGCATGAGCCGGATGCAGCGCTGAGCTACAGCGACGATCCCACAGCCGTGCATGGCTGGTACGCCTGGAACGGCAAGCTCATCGGCGCCGGCCGCATCACCCACGTGTCCCTGCACCCGCCGGAGCGCATCGAGCAGCGCATCGATTTCAAGCGCCCGTTCAAGCTCACCGGTGCGGTGAGCTGGGAGCTCGTGCCTACCGTGGACGAGGGCGCACCGGCGACGGAGGGCTATTGGACCATGCGCGGGCGCATGCCCTTTTTGCTGCGCTTTCTGGCGCCGATGCTCTCGCAGCTCATCGGCAGAGATTTCGAGCTGGGTCTCGTGCGGCTGCGGGCCCTGCTGGACCCGGATGCGCCGACGCTCGACATCCGCTTCCCCGGCAACACGGAGCTGCCGGCGCAGACGGCGCTCACCATCGCCTTCGATGGCGGCACCAAAGACATGCCGCAGGCCATGCGAGAGGGCTTCGGGCGCATCCGCGCAGCGCTCGAGGAGCGCGGTGTCGAGCCCGCCGGTCCCGCCTTCAGCGCCTACCATACGCCCGACGCCAAGGCCGGGCGCCTGCGCTGCGACATCGCCGTGCCCGTGCAGCCTGGTACCGCAGGCGGAGACTTTACGGTCAAGGGATTTCCAGGCGGTCCTTGCCAGGCGACGGAAGTGGCTGGCAGCTATGACTTTTTGGAGCTCGCCTGGCATGCGCTCATGGCCCATTTGCGCATGACCAAGCAGCAATGGGACCGCACAAGGCCGGCATTGGAAGTGTACGCAACAGGGCCCGAGTCGGTAGCCAGCGATAACGAGCTGGTGACGCACATCTACGTGCCCATCCGGGCCAAGCGCTGAGCAGCGCGCCCCACGCGGGCGGCATCCCCGCCGCAGAAGGTCCCGCGCGAGGACGAGCCGAGCGCTGCGGCTTCCGATATGGGGCTGGATCGAGCGGGCGCCCGGATTGCTTCACGACGCCGGATAGTTGCAGAGGCATCAAGTTTCCAATGCCGCCTCCCGTTCCAGGCAGCGATAGGGCTAAGGGTCAAGGCGCAGTTGCTGCCGGCGGTGTAGGGTTCAGTCCGTTAGCCCTCGGCCCTCAGCCCTGGCCAATGCTGAACCCGAGTCATGCCGGCGATCCGGTCGCTCGGCGGTCTGATGCGCCGCCTCGCTAGCCTTTGACGGTCACGATCTGCTTCAAGGTGTGGACCACCTCAACCAGATCCGTCTGGTTGGCCATGACGCTGTCGATGTCCTTGTAGGCGGCCGGAATTTCGTCGATGACGCCCTTGTCCTTGCGGCACTCGACCCCCGCCGTTTGCGCCGCCAGGTCCGCTCGGCTGAAGCGGCGCTTGGCCTCCCCTCGGCTCATGCGCCGGCCGGCGCCATGGGCGCAGGAGCAGAAGCTCTCGGGCTCCCCCAGGCCGCGGACGATGTAAGAGCGCGCGCCCATGCTGCCGGGGATGATGCCGAGGTCACCCTTGCGCGCGCGGATGGCGCCCTTGCGGGTCAGCAGCACGTCGCGGCCGAAATGGTGCTCGTGTGCGACGTAATTGTGATGGCACTCGATGGCCTCGTCCGTGACGCTGAAATCCGGCAGCCGGCCAAGTGCCACCTGATGCCGTAGGGCCCCCAGAATCAGCCGAACCATCTGCCGGCGGTTCTCGAGCGCGTAGTGCTGCGCCCAGCCCACGGCCTCCACATAGTCATCGAAGAGCTCGCTGCCTTCGGTGAAATAGGCCAGATCCCGGTCCGGCAGGCGGATGTCCAGGCGCTCCATTTCTCGGCGCGCCTGCTCGATGAAAAACTGGCCGATGCGGTTGCCGATACCGCGCGAACCGGAGTGCAGCATGATCCAAACCCGGCCGGACTCGTCCAGGCAGAGCTCGATGAAGTGGTTGCCGCCGCCCAGGCTGCCGAGCTGGCTTTGCCAGCGGGCGTCGATGACGGGGTACTTGGCTTGGATACGCGTGAGCCCGGTGGCCACACGCTTGAGCCCGTCCTCGCACCAGCGCCCGTCCGGGTGTCCCGCGAAGCCCACGGGCACGTCGCGCTCGATCTGTGCTCGCAGCTCGGCCAGGTTGTCCGGCAGCTGATCGGCGGTGAGCGACAGGCGCAGCGCATTCATGCCGCAGCCGATGTCCACCCCCACCGCTGCCGGCACGATGGCGCCGACCGTGGGGATCACCGAGCCGATGGTCGCCCCGAGGCCCCAGTGCACATCCGGCATGGCCGCGACATGGTGATGTACGAAGGGCAGGGCGGCGACGTTTCGCAGCTGCTGGGCCGCGGCCGCGTCGATGTCGTCGGTGAAGATCTTCACCGGTTTGTGCTGGTCCGTCAGGACTTGGCGAATGGGCACGGGTTGTTTGGGTCCAGGGTCCAGGGTTCAGGGTGCAGGGTGCAAAGAGCAGAGCCAGAGTGTAGGCCCTGGCGCTTGTTTGGTGCGGGGAGCGATGCTGTCGTCGCGCGTCGACCGCACCCAGGCATCCCTCACCGAGGTTTTGGCTGCTGGTCGCGAAGCTGGCGCTTCGCGACGAGAGCGCCGCCGTGCCGGCGCCGACCGCCCCGCCGACGAAGGGAGCCGGGCTGGCTACGTCAGTGGGCCTCCAGCTTGCCGAGCTCCGCCAGTATCTGCAGCACCAGCTGCTCGCCCTGGCTGTCCATGCCGCGGGTCAAGCGCTCCGGGTCGCGCTCGCCCTGGATCATTGGGCGGATGATGCCCGCGAGCCGCGCCATGGCGCCGCCGACGGTGCTTATCTGCTCGGCCATGTTGCCGATAAGGGCCAGTGCCTGGGGGTTGCCGGTGGCGGCGGCGTGGATCATGTGCGCCAAGCCTGGGGCGGCCATGGTCGGGTCTTGGCGTTGGGCCGGGTCGGGTAGGGTGGTCGGGTCCTGCATGCCCCGCAGGATGGCATCGGCGATGATCTGGTCCTCTTCGTCCAGCCCGCGGAAGACCTCCGGGCCGCGCTCGCCGGCGGCGATGCCCTTGAGTGCGCGCCCCAGCCCGGTCCACCCCCTTTGCTCCGCCTTGTTAGGCAGGGCATCGAACTCGGCGCGGCCCTCTGCCGTGCCGCCGGT
>NZ_JAIFKJ010000114.1:0-6975 GCF_019695415.1 Thiohalocapsa sp. | reverse complement strand
GGTCGCTCTTGGCCCCCTTGCGCCGCTCCGGCGAAGACCTCAGGGCGCGGCTCGCCGGTGTGGACTCGCTTTGGTTCCCGCACCAGGTGGGTCCACCCGCTTTTCCCGGTAGTGGTGGTCAGGGCATCGAATTCGGCGCGGCGCTCTGCGTTGCCGCAGGTTTGGGCCACCTGGCGGATGAACTCAGCGTGCACCAGGCGGATCTGCTCGTGGCGGTCGGGGAAGTCGGGCATGGGTCTGAGGCTGTCTTGGTGTGGTCTGTTGCGGATCGGCTTACCCGCTCAGAACAGGGTGTAGATGAAAGGTGCCACGGCCGACCCCTGCGCCAGGATCATCAGCGTCCCCAGCAAGAGCAGCACCAGCAGTATCGGCGCAAGCCAGAACTTCTTCCGCTCACGCATGAAGCCCCAGAGGTCCTTGAGCAGGTCCAGCACGCGTTGACCCTCGTCTGTCAGTAAGGTTTGTCCAGTGAATCGCTTGGTGCGGGCCGGCTCGGCACGCGGTAGCTCTGCGCCGCCGGGTCCAGCTTGCGGCGCATGGGGTCATGACCGCGCAGGCGCATGATGATCCCGATGGGCATGAAGAGTCCGAAGAACACGAGCCCGAGGACCAGCGGTGTCATGATCCGGCTCGCGAGCTGCCCGAATCGCATCCAGCCGCGGTAAACGGGGCGCAGGCTCGTGGGCCGGATCAGTCCCCAGAGCACGAGCACGGCGGCGAGCCCCCACGGCCAGCGGGGCCAGCCGAAGCCGCCGAGCCAGGGCAGCAGCACGCCGAACAGCGCGGCGACAATAGCCGCGGTGGTGAGCGCGAAGCGGCGCAGGCCGGAGGCGTCGAGGTGAGGGATATCGTGCGCGGTCATGGAGATCAAGTTGCGGGGATCAAGCTGTGTGCTGCAGCTGCATCGGCGACGTATCCGAAACGGCGTTGGGAGCGGTCTCCGCTTGCCGGGATCAATCCAGCTCGAATTCCTGCTGCCAGGCATCGTCGCGCGCCACCGCCGGCTGCTCGGGCTTGAGCAGCAGGCAGTTCTCCAGCACCAGCGCGTCCATCTCCGTGCGCATGAAGCAGCGGTAGGCGTCCGCGGGCGTGGCGACGATGGGCTCGCCGCGGACGTTGAACGAGGTGTTGACGACCATCGGGCAGCCTGTGCGATCGGCGAAGGTCGCGATCAGCCGGTGAAAGCGCGGATTGGTCTCGGCGTGCACGGTCTGCAGGCGCGCAGAATAGTCCACGTGGGTGATGGCCGGCACCTTGGACCGCGGCACCTTGAGCTGGTCGATGCCGAACAGGGCGTGCTGTGCAGGGTCCATGGGCAGCCGGCGCGATGCTGCCACGGGCGCCACCATCAGCATATAGGGGCTCGGGCCTTGATGCTCGAACCAGCTCGACACCTCCTCCGCCAGCACCGCCGGCGCGAAGGGGCGGAAGGACTCCCGATACTTGATCTTCAGGTTCATCGTCGACTGCATCTCGCGGTTCCGCGGATCACCGATGATGGAGCGCCCGCCAAGCGCGCGCGGCCCGAACTCCATAGGCCCCTGGAACCAGCCAATGACCTGGCCCGCGTCCAGCAGCCCGGCGAGCTCGGGCATCAGGGTGTCGTCGTCCAGGCGGCGGTAAGGCGCGCCCTGCTCGGCCAAAAAGGCCTCGATTTCGGCGTTATCGTGGGCTTGGCCGAGGTAGGCGCCGCGCATGCGGTCCCGCCCTGTCTCCGCGCCGTTGCGGGGCTGGCCGAGGTACTCATGCCAGACCGACAGTGCCGCGCCCAGCGCGCCGCCGGCATCCCCCGCGGCCGGCTGCACCCAAATGTCGCGGAAGGGCCCCTCACGCTTGAGCCGCCCGTTGGCGACGCAATTCAAGGCCACGCCGCCGGCAAGACAGAGCTGCTCCGCGCCGAGCTCGCGGTGCACGGTGCGCCCGAGCCGTAGGACGACCTCTTCGGTGACCGCCTGGATGGACGCCGCGAGATCCATCTCCCGTTGCGTGATGGGCGACTCCGGCTTGCGCGGCGGGCCGCCGAAGAGCTTATCGAAGGCCCGGCTGGTCATGGTCAGGCCATTCGCGTAGTTGAAGTAACGCATGTCCATGCGGAAGGTGCCGTCGTCCTTGAGCGCCAGCAGGTGCTCGAGGATCAGGTCCTGGTACCTGGGCTCGCCATAGGGTGCGAGGCCCATCAGCTTGTACTCGCCGGAGTTGACCTTGAAGCCCGTGTAGTAGGTGAACGCGGAGTAGAGCAGCCCAAGCGAGTGCGGAAACTGGATCTCCCACTGCGGCGTGAGCCGATTGCCCTCGCCGAGCCAGACGGAGGTCGTCGCCCACTCGCCGACGCCGTCCATGCACAGCACCGCGGCGCGCTCGTAGGGGCTGGGAAAGAAGGCCGACGCTGCGTGGGACTGGTGATGGCTCGCGAATTTGAGCGGCGGCAGCGCGTCCTTGGCGGGCGCGCCCGGCAGTGCCGTCAGCTCCCGGCGCAGTAAGTCCTTGAGGAACAGCTTCTCGCCGAGCCAGACGGGCATGGCCTTCAGGAACGACGGCAGCCCTCGGGGCGCATAGGCGAGATAGGTCTCCAGCAGCCGCTCGAACTTCACCAGCGGCTTGTCGTAGAAGACCACGTGGTCTAGGTCACCGACGCCGATGCCGCCGAGATCCAGGCAGGTGCGGATGGCATCCGCCGGAAAGCGTGCATCGTGCTTTATGCGCGAAAAGCGCTCCTGCTGAACGGCCGCGAGGATCTCCCCGTCGCGCACCAGGCAGGCGGCGCTGTCGTGGTAGTAGGCGGAGAGGCCGAGGATGTGAACAGGCATCGGGCGGCGCAGCCTTCTCGAAGCACAGCATGTCTGCGGGCCCGCAGCATTGTACGTGATTGCCGACATGGGCCGGGGTCCCTTGAGCAGTGCGGGATGCACCTCGGCAACCAGAAGCGTAGGGGAGAAGCCGCTGCCCCCAGCAGCGCCTCAGCGTTCGGAGACCCGCACGCCGTCGGCGAGCTCGTCGCCCGGATGGTCGATGACGGCGTCGCCTGGCTCCAGCCCCGCGGTGATCTGTGCCCGCAGGCCGGTGCGCTGGCCGACTTTGACATGGCGCAGCCTTGCGCGACCGTCCTCGACCCGGAACAGGGCCCAGCCGTCTGCGTCCGGATCGCCTGGGCGGAACAGGCTGCTGGCCGGCACCTGGAGCACGTCGTCCGCATGCCACAGCACGAAGCGGGCCTCGACCCGGTAGCCGTCGCCGAGGCGCTGCCAGCGCTCAGGGGGCGAGGTGAAGTCGGCGATGACCAGCACCCGCTGCTCCTCGACGCCCAGCGCCGAGACCTTGGTGAAGCCCACGGGCTCCACGGTGCGCACAACCCCCTCCAGGGGCGCCTCGCCGCCCCATTGTTCGAACAGCACCCGGGTGCCGGGCTGCACCCGCACGGCGTCGGCGGAGAGTAGGTCCACCTCCACCTCCAGTCGGTGTGGGTCGCCCACCACCAGCAGCAGCTCCCCCAGGCTGACGGGTCCTTCGCACTCCCGCTGCACCGCGAGCACACGACCGTCGATGGGGGAGCGCACCGGCACCCGTTCGTCGGGCTCACCCTCCATGACGGCGCTGGAGTGGGCAAGCGCCGTGCGGGCGGCTTCCAGCTCGTAGCGGGCGACGCTCACTGCGTGCTCAGCCGCGCGCAGTGCCGCGTCGGCCGCCAGGTGCTCCATGCGGGCTTGGTCCAGGGCTTCGCGGGAGACCACGCCCTTGTCGGCGAGCGGCTGCACCCGGGCCAGCTCGGCCTTGCGGTATTCGGCGCGGGCGCGCGCCGCTTCGGCGTTCTCGCGCGTCGACGCCAGTGCCGCTTCGGCGGCGGCGACGCGGGCCTCGGCCTCGGCGCGGCTGCGTGGGTCGAGCACTGCGGATTGCAGCGGCGTGATGCCGAGCAGCACCTGCCCACGGGTCACCGGGTCGCCCACGTCCAGGTCCACACGGCCGGCCACGCCGGCCCACGGTGCCCGGATCTCCTCCCGCTCGCTGCCCCGGGTGCCACCGCGCTCGTCGCCGGCGCCAGTCAGCCACCCCCGCCCGGCGGGGCCGCACCCCCCCAGCCCCCGCCCCGGCCCACACCCCCCAACCAGGAGCCCGGTGACGAGCAGTGCCGCGGCGAGGATGCCGGGGTGTCGCAGCCAGCCCATCGGGTCACTCCTTGCTTTTGAGCACGGCTACCATATCCAGCCGCCCCAGGCTGCGCCAAAGCAGCCCGCCGGAGACCAGGGCCGAGATGATGACCACCAGCGCTGCCAGCGCGTAGACATCGCGCTCCAGCACCAGCGCAATGCGGTACAGGTCGCTCTGGAAGGCATAGGACAGATAGGCGCAGAGCCCATAGCCGATGGCGAGCCCGAGCGGGATTGCGGCCAGGGTCAGCAGCGCCAGCTCACCGAGCAGAATGTAGGCGACCTCGCCGCGCTCGAAGCCGAGCACCCGCAGGCTCGCGAGCTCCCGGTTTCGCTCCGAGAGTGCAATACGCATGCTGTTGTAGACAACACCGAAGGCGATGGTCGCACCGAGCAGGGTCGCCACCAGGGTGAAGAAGAGCACGCTCTGGGCCAGGGTGTCGTAGAAGGCCCGGATGGCGGCCGCCTGCTCGACGATGCCGGCAATGCGCGGCATGTCCTTGAGCAGGGCATAGACACGGCGTCGCTCGCGCGCGTCCACGGCGAGATGCACACCAGAGAGGGCATCGCCCTCGCGCAGCAAGCGGTTCAGGGCATCGCGGCGCATGTAGGCGCCGACGCCCAAGTACTGCTGTGCTGTGGCGGCGACGGGAAGCTCCAGGACGCGACGCTCGCCCTCCAGCACTTCCACCCGCAGGTGGTCTCCTGGACCTACGCCGAGCAATCCGGCCAGATAGTCGCTCAGCACCACGCCCTCGGGCGGGAGCTGGATGGGCGCGAGCCTTGTGTCCAGCAGCCGCAGCAGTCGCCCATTCGGCTCCACGCCGTCCAGGGTCGTCCGATAGCTGCGGTGGCCGAACCTGAGACGCACCGGCACGCTGCGGAAGCCCTCCGCGTGCTCGACGCCGTGCAGGCTGCGCAGGGAGTAGAGCGCGTGCCCGGAGGTGGGATCGGTGAAGGTGGCGGTGAGGTCCGCACGCTGGCTCAGGCCAAACTGTACGCCCACCATGTGATCGATGGCCCCGCGCTGGAAGCCGCCGATCATCATGATGCCGCAGGCCATGGCGATGCCGAGGGTGGTGAGCAGGGACTTGAGCGGCCGCCGCTCGATGTGGCGCAGGATCATGCGTGTGGGCTGCGTAAACCAACGCTGCAAGCCCAACCGCTCGACGACGGTGGCCCGGTACACCGGCGGCGGCGCCGGGCGCATGGCCTGCGCCGGCGGCAGCCGGGCCGCCGCGCGCACCGCATACAGGGTGCCGAGCAGCGCTACGCCGATGCTCACCGCCGCTGCTGCGGCCACCACCCGTGGGTGCAGCACAAAGTCCATGTAGGGCAGGCTGTAGAAGCTCATGTAAATGTGGCTCAAGCCGCGCCCGAGCAGGATGCCGAGCCCGATGCCGCCCACGATGCCCAGCAGCACGATGCTGAGCATCAGTTTGGCGAAGTGCAGGCCCACGGCGGCGCTCGAGTAGCCGAAGGCCTTGAGGGTGCCGATCTGCTCGCGCTGCAGGCCGATGAGCCGGCTCGCGACGACGTTGAGCAGGAAAGCCGCCACGCCGAAGAAGATCACAGGGAACACCGTCGCGATGGTGCGCTGCTGCTTCAGCTCTTCAGTGAGGAAGCGGTGGGAGAGCTGGTCTTCCCGTGCATAGGCGCCGGTGCCGCCGTAGGGGGCGAGCAGGGCGTCCAGCCGGTCGATGACGTCCTCGGCGCTCGCGCCCCGGGTGAGCGTCAGGGTGAGGTCGTTAAAGGCGCCATCCATGTCCAAGGCGATGCCGAGAGCCTCGCGGCCCATCCACAGGATGCCGTAACGGGTCGGATCCGGGAACATCGCCCCGGGCGCGATCTGGTAGATGTACTCCGGTGAGCGCGCCAGACCGACAATGGTGAGGCGCTCGCGGCGGCCGTTGATGGTGGCACGCAGCGTGTCGCCCTCCGCGAGGCCGTGTGCGCCCGCCAGCTCAACGGAGATGAGCACCTCGTCGTTGCGCACCGGCTCCGGCAGCCGGCCGCTGTGCAGGTGCACGCGGTTCAGCAGGCCGGCGCCGGCGGCAGGTCCGTGGTCCGGCAAGGACACCAGGTGCGCGCTCACGGGCTCCGGGAAGCCTGCGATGTCCAGGCTCACGAAGGCTACGACCCGGGTCTGCACCCGGTCCACGCCAGGTATGGCCTGCACGCGGCGGGACAGGGCCTCCGGCGCGCGTTTCAGGGGTGCGAAGACGTCGGCGAAGCGCTGCTCGCGGTAGTAGCGCGCGCGGGTCTCATCCAGCGAATCCACCGTGCTGAAGGACATGATGAAGATGCCCACGCCGCTCACGATCACCAGGGCGATGGCCAGTGCCTGCAGGCGCATGCCCCAGAGCTCCCGGACGAGCTTGCGATCCAGCGCACGCATGGGTGTCACCAGCTGAGCTCTCGCGGCGCGACGCGGGTTGCGTTCACCTGGACCTCGGCGATGCGCCCGTCGGCCAGCGTGATGACCCGGTCCGCCATACCGGCAATGCCGGCATTGTGGGTGATGACGGCGGTGGTGGTGCCGAGCTCGTGGTTCACCCGCTCCAGCACCTCCAGCACCACGATGCCGGTGGTGGAATCGAGCGCCCCCGTGGGCTCGTCGCACAGCAGCACGTCGGGGCGCTTAGCGACAGCCCGGGCGATGGCGACCCGCTGCTGCTCGCCGCCGGAGAGCTGGGCCGGGAAATGGTCCAGCCGCGCCCCGAGGCCCACCAGCGTCAGGGCCTCCGCCGGCGGCATGGGGTCGCGGGCGATCTCCGTCACCACGGCCACGTTTTCCCGCGCCGTCAGGCTCGGGATCAGGTTGTAGAAC